>JBDSAM010000443.1:0-17277 GCA_039922135.1 Blastocatellia bacterium | reverse complement strand
CCGTACCTTGATGAATCGTCAAGCTGAAATAAAGCGCACGACCAAAGAAACTGACATCCGTCTGGTATTGAATCTAGACGGATCGGGCAAAAGCGCCATCAGCACAGGTGTGCCGTTTCTGGATCATATGCTCGACCTGTTTGCGCGGCACGGGCTGTTCGATCTGGAACTGACCTGCAAGGGCGACTTGCAGATTGACGATCACCACACGGTCGAAGACATCGCGATCTGTTTGGGCCAGGCATTTGCCGAAGCGTTAGGCGATAAGAAAGGCATCGTGCGGTACGGTCACGCCTACGTGCCAATGGATGAGACGCTGGCGCGCGCGGTGGCGGACCTGTCGGGGCGCTACTTTCTGGTTTACAAGGTTGAAAATACGCGCGACAAAGTCGGCACGTTTTCGGTCGAACTGGCGGAACACTTCTGGCATTCATTCGCCGAACACTGCAAATGCAATCTGCACATCGAAGTGTTGTATGGCCGCAACCAGCACCACATCATCGAATCGGTCTTTAAGGCAACGACGCGCGCGCTGTCGCAGGCGGTGCGAATGGATAATCGGATTCAAGGTGTCATGTCCACAAAGGGAGTTATCTGATGAGTATCGCCATCATTGATTACGGCGTCGGCAATCTGCGCAGCGTCGAAAAGGCGTTCACTTCACAAGACATCGAAGCCGTCGTCAGCAGCGACGAGAAAGTTTTGCGTGCGGCGGACAAGCTGGTGCTGCCGGGTGTTGGCGCATTCCGGGCTTGTATGGAGGGCTTGCGCGCGCACGGATTTGATGAATTGGTGATTGACGCAGCCAGAGCAGGGAAGCCGATTATCGGTTTGTGCGTTGGGTTGCAGATGATGTTTGAAGAAGGGCACGAATTCGGCGTGCATAAAGGATTGGGCTTGATGCCAGGCCGCGTCGTGAAGTTTCCTGAAAAGCTGCGCGTGCCGCACATCGGTTGGAATCAGGTGGCATTCAGACAGGGCAAACAGAATCACGCGGTCTTAAATGGCCTGCCGACTGAAACGTTCTTCTACTTCGTGCACTCCTACTACGTTGAAACGCCTGACGCATCGTGTGTGCTGGGCGAGACCGATTACGGCATGCGGTACGCTTCGATCTGCGGGCGCGGCAACGTAGTCGGAGTGCAATTCCATCCTGAAAAAAGCCAGACAGCCGGGCTTAAGTTACTCAAGAATTTTTCCGAAATGTGAAGAGCCGCTTCACCACTTTACAGATAACGCGAACGCAGAATGTTCATGTGATGGACTTCGTGTCCGGCAACGATGTAAGCCAGTGCGCGAACGCTGATCGCGTTGTCGCTGGCCGTACCGCACCGCACCCAGGCTTCGTCGCTGAATTGTTTGAACATCGCCAGATTCGAGCGGCGAATCAGCTCGAATTCCGTCGTCAGATCGGCCAGCGTTTGCGCGTTGAAGTTCGCGCCCGCAATGTAATCATCCTGTTCAAAGCCGGGCAGCGGCGTTTTGTCACCGCGTCCGATGCGCAGCGCGCGGTAGCCGAAGATGCGCTCGCCGTCATTGATGTGGCCGACCAGTTCCTTAATGCTCCATTTGCCAGGCTCGTAGCTGGAATGGCCTTGCTCTTCCGACAAGCCGCGCAAGCAGGCAACCGTCGCGTCAAGCTGTCCTTCCAGTGCCGCAACGATGTCATCATCATCAATCAGGGATATGTACTTGCCGTAATAAGATGCGTACTCGTCTATCTCAGGTTTTGCTCTCACAGTTTGAAGCTCCTTTAAGGTATAGATCGTTAAGCCAACGCTTCGCGCAGGCGTCGAATCTGGCCCGCGTGATCGTGGGCGTGGGCAGCATAATTTTTCAGCCAGATTTCCGTGCCGTATATCCCACTTTCTGAGTGCGTGCCTTTGCGCTGCCAATCTTCTTCGGCCATGCGTTCCAGCAGTTGCACGGTTGTGGATCGTGCCGCGCGAAAAGCTTCAAGCGCGGGTGCGATGTCGCGCTCGTTGTAAAAAAGTCGCTCGGCGTACACTGCTTCCGGGTAACCCTGGATGGCCGGATTGTCTTCGACCAACAAGCGGCGCAAACGGATGGCGCTCATCATTTCACTGTCAGCCAGATGCTGCACAATCTCCGCTGCGCTCCATTTGCCAGGCAGCGGATGCGCGGTCAGCGCTTCGACGGCGAGGCCTTCCAACGAGCTAGTGACTTCGTCATAACCAGCGGCGTAACGCGCAATCAGTCCTGCTCTTTCTTCTAATGTCATGTGTGAACTCCTTGGGTGCAATGATCTGCTTTCAACGTTTCTTTCCTTCTTTGATCTAATCCATATCGAAGTCATTGTCATATTCATGGCGAATGATGTTCATCAGCATTCCCGTTATGTCGCACTGCGGCGGTAATTGCGAATATAGGGTGGTGGTTCCAGATTCGCTATCAATGCGGGATCGTTGATGGGGGCTCTGATCATTATCTGCATTGGCAACACTCCTGCCCAGACGGGTATGGCCATATCTTCGTCATCGTCTTTGGGCGGGCCGGTTCTGACTTTGGCCGACACTTCGACAAGCGGCACGGCCAGCACCGTGGTTGCTTTCAGTTCCTGAGCGGTTGGCGGCCTGACCTCCGCCCAGCGCCCAGGAACAATGTGCTCAGTGAGGGCCGCCATCGCGGCCAACTTCCCCTGTTCATCTTCGACCACTTCGGCGTTGCCGAAAATGACCACTGAGCGGTAGTTAATCGAATGGTGAAATGCCGACCGCGCCAGCACCAGCCCATCCATCAACGTCACCGTCACGCAAACCGGAATGCCGCCAGACACCGCGCGTAGCATCCGGCTGGCTGCCGAACCGTGAATGTAAAGCATGTCTTCAATACGGGCGAAGCTGGTTGGAATGACCACCGGCTGGCAATCCATGGCAAAGCCGACGTGACAAACCAGGGCTTCGTCCAGGATCGAATAGACCATCTGACGGTCGAAATCGCCGCGCTCTGGCAACCGCTTCAATATTGTTTTTGGTGTCTGGGTGAATTTGTCCATAGCTTCAATGCCTCTGTCTGTGAGCTTTGTTTGTCAGGTTATCGTCCGTTTTTCCACGCATCAGATACCGCCTTGCCCTTGTCCAGATCATCAACGACTAAAATCAGTTGGTTCTGATGGTCGCTGTAGATGACTTCAATATTGACGCCCGCCTCTGCCATCAGTCGTGAAATCTTGCCTAACTGGTCCGGTTGTTCCTGATTCAGTCGTTGAACAAGGACTTCGCGATCTGCAAGCACTTCAATCCCCGCGTCTTCCAGCGCCTTGCGCGCTGTGGTCGTTTCATCAAATAGAAAATGGGCGATGCCTTTACCTTCGAATACGAATCCGCCACCGCCTTCAATGCTAACGCCTGCCCTTCCCAGGGCATCGCCCATTTCAGCCAAGGCACCAGGACGATTCTCCAACCGAATAGCCAAATCCTTCATGTCAGACTCCTAAAAATGTCCGACAAACTTCAGTTTGTCGGACATCGCACACAGTGTTTTTATTGTTTCAGGGATCGTTCCTGACGACTTGAACGAATCCTTTGAAAGTTGCTTTACAACTACGGACGCGCTTACGCCGCATAGACCGGCTCGCACTGCACATCGGTTTTAACAGAGCTTGCGATGAAGCACTCTTCGTGGGCTTGGTGATGCAGGGCCTGAATTTCTGCTTCTGTCGGCGACTTAATGCCAGAAAAACTTGCCTTGGGCCGCAGAGTGACGCGTGTCATTGCGAAGCGGCCAGATGGGTCTTTTTCTAGGATGCCAATCGGGTCATCAGCATAACTGTCCACGCAGAACCCACGCTTGGCGGCAATGGAAAGAAAACACAGCATATGGCAACTTGAAAGTGACGCAACAAATGCTTCTTCAGGATCAACCGCCTCGGCGTTGGAATATGGCAATGGGACAACGTGCGGGGATGAGGACGCCGGAACCTGTACCCCGCCATCGAAATCCCAACTGTGTCCACGGCTGTAGCGATTATCAGTGAATGGTTGATCCCGGCGTTCCCAATGAACTGTGAGTTTATATTCCGACATAATCTCTCCTGCTTGCTTCCTCGTGATGTTTTCTAGCGTCAATTGATACCATCGAAAGTGGACTTGTCCAAGAGCCAATTATGTGTTGATATGCCAGTCCACTTTGGTTGGGCAAGCTGTCAGTTTTCCCAACCTTATTCGAGGATTTCATGGAGTTTGCCGTCACACTAGATCACAAGTCTGCTTCGCCGCTGCACCGGCAGCTTTACGACGAACTGCGCCGGGCGATTCTGGCGCGCAGGTTAAAGCCGGGCGAGCGTGTGCCTTCGACGCGGGCGCTCGCTTCGTCGCTGAAGCTTTCGCGGGCGACGGTAACGCAAAGTTACGAACAGTTGATCAGCGAAGGCTATCTGCAAGCCGTCATCGGTTCCGGCACGACGATCTGCGCTCAATTGCCGGATGAACTGCTGCGAACCGCGCCTGTAAAAACGCTGAAGGCTGCGGCGCAGACGAAACGCGCGGCGACGATAAAATTGTCGCGTTATGGCGCTAGCCTGGACGATTCTTTGCCGCTGGAAGCGCCAGAGCCTGAATTGCCAATCAACTTCAAGTCGGGCCGCCCGGCTCTTGAAGAATTCCCAATGCGTGAATGGCGGCGGCTGCTGTTGCGCCACTGCCGGGCGGAGAAGGCCGACTTGCTGGATTACGCCACGGACTCGCGCGGCGAACCCACGTTGCGCAGGGCGATTGCCAATTACCTGGCGCGCGCTCGCGCTGTTAGCTGTACGCCGGAACAGATCATCATCGTCAACGGTTCGCAGCAGGCAATTGATCTAATTACGAAAGTGCTGATTGACCGCGGCGACGCTGTGGCGGTGGAAAATCCTGGCTATCTGGGCGCGCGCCGCGCATTCTTGGCGCAGGGCGCGAAGCTGTTGCCCGTTCCCGTGGATGAAGATGGAATTGTGTTGGAAGCTTTGGAAACAGGGGCAGCCAGTAACACCCCGCAAGCCAAACTGATTTACGTCACGCCGTCGCATCAATTTCCGACCGGCGCGGTTTTGCCGCTGGCGCGGCGGTTGGAACTGATTCGATGGGCTGAAAGCACGGGCGCGGTGATTGTCGAAGATGACTATGACAGCGAGTTCCGCTACGGCAGCCGCCCCATCCCCTCGCTGCAAGGGTTGGCCGAAGGCGCCAACGTGATCTATGTCGGGACGTTTTCAAAGGTGCTGTTTCCGGCTTTGCGAATCGGCTACATCGTTGTGCCGGATAGCTTGACGCGCGTCTTTGCGCGGGCCAGATGGCTGGCCGACCGGCAAACGCCGACGCTGGAACAACTCGCCTTGACAGATTTCATCGTCGAAGGCCATTTGGAACGCCACCTGCGGCGAATGCGGACGCTGTATAACCAACGTCGGCAGGCGTTGGTGCGCGCGCTCAATCACCACTTTGCGGAACGCGTTGAAATCCTGGGCGAAAATGCTGGAATGCATTTGATGATCAGGCTGTGGACGAATCTGCCACAAAAGAATCTAAGTGATGAACATGTCGTACAGCACGCGTCGCAGGCGGGCGTAGGGCTGGTCAGCGCGCGGATTTACTACCTTGGCCAGGCTCCGGCGGATGAGTTTGTGCTTGGCTATGCCGGCTTGAGCGAGCGCCGCATTCAGGAAGGCGTGCGTCGGTTGGCGAAGATGTTGCAATAACTTCGGAACAATCGCGCGAATCCGCCTGCCTTGCGGCTGTTGAATCGCTTCGGCTAGACTGCGCGCTCTTTTCAACAAATCCTCCATCCAATCCCATCGAAGGAGAACCGAATTCGTGAGCGTCAAATCAGATCGCTGGATTTTGCGAATGTGCCGCGAGCACGGAATGATCACGCCGTTTGAGGAAAATCTGGTGCGTGATGTGGAAGGCTGCCGCATCATCTCCGCTGGGTTATCCAGTTATGGGTATGACCTGCGCTTGGCGGCAGATGGATTCCGCGTTTTTTCGCCAATTGCTAGCGCCGAGATTGATCCGAAGAACTTTGATGAACGTAGCTTGATCGAAGCGCCTTTGCGAACTGCTAAAGATAGATCGCTGTATTGGCTATTGCCACCGCATTCGTACGCGTTGGGTGTAACGGTCGAAACCTTCAACATCCCACGTAATGTGATCGCGATTTGTATGGGCAAATCCACTTATGCGCGCAGCGGGTTGATCGTAAATACAACGCCGCTGGAACCGGGATGGCGCGGGCGACTGGTGCTGGAGTTTTCAAACTCGGCGGATTTGCCGATTCGCATTTACGCCAACGAAGGTATTGCGCAGGTGACGTTTTTCGAATCAGACGAAGATTGCGATGTGACCTATGCTGACCGGGTAGGGAAATATCAGGATCAGATTGGGCTGGTGATGCCTCGGTTGTAGGGCGTTTTGACCTGAGCCGGGCACGGGTTCAAGGGCTGAGGTTGTACGCTCAGCCCTTTGTCGTGCGCGGCGGCAATTTTCGGGCGGCTTGAACTCTGCGTTGGCTTCGTGCTATTTGATTCGGCCTTTGCGACAGCCTGATGAAGCGTCTACTGTCACTTCACGCACATTTGGCCTCTGAGACAATGCAGTTGAGATAAATCATGTCTAAATCACTTGTGATCGTCGAATCGCCGTCGAAGGCGAAAACCATCAATAAATATCTGGGTAGTGAATTCAAAGTGCTGGCTTCGGTCGGCCACGTCAAAGATTTGCCGAAGAAGGGGCTGGGCGTGGATGTCGAAAACGACTTCGAACCGACTTACGAAGTGATGCCCGGCAAAGAGAAGGTCGTCCGCGAAATCACCGCGGCTGCGAAAGAGGCCGAGACCGTCTTCATCGCGACCGATCCTGACCGCGAAGGCGAGGCGATCGGCTTTCATTTGGCTGAGATCGTCAAGAGCGGACGCGGGCAGGCCAAAAAGCCAATTTTCCGCGTGATGTTCAACGAGATTACCAAGAACGCGGTCAAAGAAGCCTTCAATCACGCGGGCCAAATCAACAGTGATCTGGTGGACGCGCAGCAGGCGCGCCGCGTGCTGGATCGGCTGGTGGGCTACAAGGTCAGCCCGCTGTTGTGGGATAAAGTGCGCCGTGGATTGTCCGCCGGTCGGGTGCAAACCGTCGCCGTACGCTTGGTCGTCGAGCGCGAGCGCGAAATTCAGGCATTCGTCAAAACTGAATACTGGTCCATCATCGCCAATTTGGCAGCGCAACTACCGCCGCATTTCGATGCGCGGCTTTATAAGGTTGATGCGTTGACGGTCAAAACCTCCGGCTTTGACGACGGCGTAAAAAAGACCGAGTTCCATATTAAAGATGAAGCAACGGCGAAAGGCATTCTGGATGAGTTAAACGGCGCACGCTACGTAGTCAGCGAAGTCACGACCAAAGAGAAGAAGCGCAATCCCGTTCCACCGTTCATCACTTCCAAGCTGCAACAGGACGCTTCGCGCAAGCTGCGTTTTACGGCCAAACGGACAATGCAGATTGCCCAGAAGCTTTACGAAGGCAAAGAACTGGGCAGCGAAGGCGCGGTTGGGTTGATCACCTATATGCGAACCGATTCAACGCGCGTGGCCGACAGCGCGCTGGGCGAAGTGCGCGATTTCATCGGCGGTCATTACGGGCCAAATTATCTACCGGAAAAAGCCATTCACTATCGTTCAAAGAAAGATGCGCAGGATGCGCACGAAGCCATCCGTCCGACTTCAGCAGACCGCTCCCCGGACAAGGTCGCGCCTTATTTGGAGAAAGACGAACTGGCGCTGTACCGCTTGATCTGGCAGCGGTTCGTCGCGTCGCAAATGATGCCCGCGATCTTCGATCAAACGACTATTGATATTTCGGCGGGCGAAAAATATCTGTTCCGTGCTACCGGCTCGGTACTCAAATTCGATGGCTTCCTGGCCGTGTACGAAGAAGGCAAGGACGAAAAGGACGACGAGGACGATGAACGCGCGGCCAAGTTGCCGAAGGTCGAAAAGGGCGAACAGTTGAAGCTGAACTCATTGACGCCCAACCAGCATTTCACCGATCCGCCGCCCCGCTACACCGAAGCCACGCTGGTCAAGGCCCTGGAAGAGAAGGGAATTGGGCGGCCTTCGACCTACGCTTCGATCATGTCCGTGATTCAGGACCGCGAATATGTTGAAAAGCTGGAAGGCAAATTCAATCCAACTGATCTGGGCACGTTGGTCAATGATCTGCTGGTCGAAAGCTTCGCAGAACTATTTAACATCGAATACACCGCGCGGATGGAAGCGCAGCTTGATGAAGTAGAAGACGGGAAGTTGAAATGGACCGAGGCGCTGCGTGGGTTTTACGACAAGTTCACCGTTGATCTGAAGGCCGCGCAGGAGCACATGAAAGACATCAAGCGGCAGGAGATTCTGACCGACGAAGTCTGCGACAAGTGCGGATCGAAGATGGCGATCAAGTTCGGGCGCTTCGGCCAGTTCCTGGCCTGCACAAACTACCCCGAATGCAAGAACACTCGCGAACTGGCCAAGCCCGCCGCAGTCAATGGCAATGGCGAAGTCAGCGCTGAAGCTGCGGAAAATCCATACGCCAACGAAACCTGCGAAAAGTGCGGCAAGCCGATGATCCTGAAGAAAGGGCGCTTCGGCCAGTTTCTGGCCTGCACCGGCTATCCCGAATGCAAGACAACGCGCAAGATAACGAAGTCCGGCGTGGCTGTCGCGCCAGTCATGTTGGAAGAGCGTTGCCCGGTTTGCGATTCGCAAATGTCCATTCGTCAGGGGCCGTACGGCGAGTTCACGGCCTGTTCGACTTACCCCGAATGCAAATTCATCAAGCGCGAAACGACCGGCGTGCCGTGTTCGAAGGCAGGCTGCAAGGGCGAGATCATCGTCAAGAAATCGCGACGCGGCAAAGTCTTTTATGGCTGTTCGGAGTATCCGAAATGCGACGCAGTCTTCTGGGACAAGCCCGTCGCCGAACCTTGCCCGCAGTGCAACAAGCCCTTCCTGCTGGAAAAGTACAACGCCAAAAAAGACGAGACGGTGAAGTACTGTTCTGAAGAAGGCTGCGATTACAAGCTGGTAAATGGCATTCAGATTGAGCAGACTGGGCTAGCGGAGCTTGTCGTCAAAGCGGCCAAGGCTTCATCAAAGGCGACCAAGGCCAAACGCGCGTCGAAATCAGCGGCTGGAAAATAGGGTAGGACTTATGCAAAAGGCCGAGGATCAGACGAGATAAAAAAAAGAGGCGAGCAAACTGTTTAAGGTTTGCTCGCCTCTTTTGTCAGACGGGTTTTAACAGAAAGCTGGGAAGATCGGCATTGTCAGAACGCCAGCAGCGCTCAATGTCAGTTTGTGCAGGTTGTGGCCGTGCGCGAATACGGAAGGATTCGATGCGGCGTCAGGATTGGCGATGATTACTGCGCCGAACAGTGGTACGTCGGTGAAAGAGTAAAGCTTCAACCATCCGCTGCGCCCCGCCGGGATAATAGATTCGATGCGCGGCGCAGTGCGCGGAAAGCTGTTCGAGAGCGAACTGACGATCTGGCAGGTGGTGGGCGTGAAGCTGAAGCTGGAGCCAATTTCGGTATCGCTGTAGACGATGCCGAAGATCGGGGGCAGCGTCGAAAGGCCCGTGGCCAGATTGCCTCCAATGCGGTTCAGAATGAGCATTGTGTCATTCCCACTAGCGCGGTCAGGGATGTTAGACAAGGCCAGCGCGCGTCCCAGTAAGTCGTAACTGATCCCATCAAAATTGAGTTGCGCGACGAACGATGTGTCGTTGCAGGGCGGCGAAGCGATCAATCCATACAGCCCAGCGGCGGATTCCGCAGGCAGATTGGCTTGGTGACCGCTGGCGAATTTAACGTACTCCTCGCCCATCAACGCATTGAAGACTGTCGGACATCCCAGACTGTCGGTTGCCACGGCAATTAGGTAGCCGGTAGAGCCTGGGTCGAACTCCGAAGCCATAAACACCGCGGTTTGACTGCGCGTCAGGCAGATGTACATATCAGCCACGCTACAGCTTGCGCCGTCTATAAAGAAGACGTGCACCGCGACGGACCGCTGCGTATTGGCATTGGTGATGCTGATGCGCGTGTTCTGCCCGCCGGGTGCGGTCACGCTTGAAGTGTAGATTGGGAAGAACAGAACCGAGCCGAGCTTTTGGTCGCTGATCTGCGAAGTGGAGGAAAACTGTATGCCAGGCACTGCAAGTTCTGGCAAAGGCGGAGTTGGCGTCGGCGTCGGCACTGGAGTTGGCGTAGGAGTTGGCACTGGAGTTGGCGTAGGAGTTGGCACTGGAGTCGGCGTCGGGGTTGGCACTGGAGTCGGCGTCGGTCTCGGTGTCGGTGTCGGTGTCGGTGTCGGTGTAGGCGTCGGTGTAGGCGTCACTATTGCGGAGCTGACTACAAGGCATTTTGAAACAACCGATGTCCCATTTGATAGAAGAATTACTTTGGCCGCCACAAACTGGTTAACCGTCACAGGTGGCGTGATGAATACATTGAATCGCGCCTGGGTGCCATTGACGATAGTTACTTGAAGCGATCCCAGAGCGATTGGCGAATCCAATCCGTTAGTGCCGCAGGTGGGAGATTTATAGAACTCCACGCGATAAGTGGTGTTTGCCGCTCCGCTTACCATTGTTAGAACCGTTGTTCTGTCTGAACTGGACGAAGCGGATTCGAGAATTATCTTCAAATCGGTGGTGCCCTGAAAGAGAGCGGGGGGTGTCAAAGAGAATTCCCGCCCCGTCTCCGCCAAAGTTTCATAGGAAAGGGTAGGGGTAACAGTTTTGGCAGAAGCCATAGCCCGAGCCGCACCCGACGCATACTGGGGCCGCATCGCATAAATAAAAAGCAGGGAAAGAGCTAACGTCACAAACAATGTGCCGGACGAATACTTGTAAGAAGCACGCATTTTTAGAACCTCTCTTTGGGAAATAGCCGGTCTTGGCGCGGGTAAGGGAGTGAGGCACAAGCTGTGCTGGCAAGCAGACTATACAGTTCCTTGGGCACTCTCAAATTGTTATTTCCTTGGATGGAAATTACGGGTATCAACGCGCGCGCTGTGATGTAGGAAACCTAAGCGATGGTTGGTTTACGCCGGTCGTTTTAATTTATAAGTAATCTGTTTTGTCCAATACAATAGTGGCTCGAAGCAAGCCACGTTGACAGTTTTCCAGGCGTTTCACATACTCCCTGTTATGAATGATCCGCAGTCGCAACGACAGGAACAACAACGCGACCCGTTACAGACAGGGCCGCTGGACGCGGATGCTTATCCTGCCGCCATCGAAAAGATGAGCGACAAATGGCGCGAGGTTCAGCAGCAAGGACATAAGGAACAGGAACGGACGCCGCGCAACTTTGTCGAACGCAATTCGCTGGCGCTGGGAATTAGCCTTGCGCTGCTGATCATCGCTTTGCTGATCGTGATTGGCGGTTTTGCATTTCTGGTTTGGAACGCTCGCTGAGGGGAGCGCTTCACCCAAACACTTTTCGCCTATCCATGAACAACATCACACTCGGACTTGAAGTTCTCTTGCGCGAACGAACGCAACTGATGAAAGGCGCGCGCGTCGGACTGATCTGTCATCCGGCTTCGGTTGATCACCACTTCAGCCATGCCGCCGATCTGTTCAACCAACACTCAGACATCCATCTGACTGCGCTGTACGGCCCTCAACATGGCATTCGCGGCGAGACGCAGGACAATATGATTGAGTGGGAAGGCTTTCGCGACGCGCGCACGGGCGTGATGGCCTACTCGCTTTACGGCGAAGTCCGCCAGCCTACGTCGGAGATGCTTAATGATGTGGATGTCTTGGTTTTTGACTTGCAGGATGTCGGCACGCGCGTCTACACGTTCATTTACACGATGGCGCTGGCGATGCAGTCAGCGCGCGACGCGGGCAAACCCTTCGTCGTGCTCGACCGCCCGAATCCGATTGGCGGCACGGGCATTGAGGGCAACATCCTTGAACTTGGCCACGAATCGTTCGTCGGAATGTATCCCATCCCGATGCGCCACGGAATGACCGCCGCCGAACTGGCGCGAATGTTTAACGAAGAATTCTGCATCAATTGTGATCTGGAAGTCGTCGCGATGCAGAGCTACCGGCGCGAATTTTGGTTCGGCGACACTGACGCGCGATGGATAAGTCCTTCGCCGAATATGCCGACGCCTGAAACGGCGATGGTCTATCCCGGCGCGGTCCTGGTCGAAGGCACGAAATCCAGCGAAGGCCGCGGTACGACGCGCCCATTCGAGTTGAGCGGCGCCCCTTACGCCGATGCGCATCAACTGGCTGGGCACTTGAATCAATTGCGACTGTCCGGCGTTCACTTTCGCCCGCACAGTTTCAAACCAACATTTCAGAAACACGCCGCCAGCCTTTGCCACGGCGTACAGATTCACGTCACCGACCGCGAAGCCTTCAAACCGGTTATTAGCGGCGTCGCACTAATCAAAGCGATGCACGATCTTTACCCGGCGGATTTCAAATGGCAGACGCCGCCCTACGAATATGTGTATGACCGTTTGCCGTTTGATGTGATTGCGGGCACAACCAAGCTGCGCGATCAGATTGAAGGTGGTACTCCAGTGGAAGAGATTGCCGCTTCGTGGCAGGCTGGAGAGAAGGAGTTTTCTAACCGTCGCGAACGTTACCTACTTTATAGCTGAAGGTTACCGTACTGTGGGTTTTCTTCAAATCATCCATTATCGGTTGAACAACAAATTGATCGTTTTGTTGTTCACCAAAAAGAAATCGTCCGGAACTGGATCCAGTTCCGGACGATTTACTATATGAAACCACAACACTTCTAGCCTACCATGGACACTCGTGTCGGCCTGCCAGCGTTCAACGCCCCTGTCACATCCCGCCCGGCCGACTCCTGAACAGAGATTACTACAGCGCCTGTTCGCAGATCGCCTTCAATTTCCTTCGCCTCTGTCTCGGATACACCCATCTTGACGAAGGACGCTACCATCGCTCCAATACCGCCAACGGCTGTACCAATGCCCGCTCCAGTAACGGCAGTCCCAATCAAGCCACTTAGTCCCAGCGCCGAAGCAAGCGGCCCCACAGCCAACAATGGCCCCAGACCCGGAATCGTCAAGGCTGCTACACCTACCAGCAAGCCCCCTACTAGTCCGAGCTTTGCGCCCTGCAAAGCTCCGTGTGCTGCATCATCAGACGCCTTCCCAACAGCCTGAGAACCTGGAATTTCCCCTTGCGCTTTGGCATCCAACGTCATTACCGAAATCTCCTCATTCGTTAGTCCCAGCGCATGTAGGGCTTCAAGCGACACTTCTGCATCGCTGGCATTTGCATATGTTGCAATGATGGTCTTCATAATTTGATCTCCTTATAGTTTGACTTCATAAATCTACCCACTGATGACCAGTTAGTGCAATTCCTACTCAACTGTAGGGATTGTCTTGTACAGTGCATCGTTTATTACTACATTTTGCATCCTGCTAGTACAGCAAGGCACCATATAAATTACTAATGCAAGACGTAAGCCAGTTTCGATGACTAATTCAATTCTTATTGGACTCTGTACCCAGCTAAGCTTAAGAAGGGGATAGTGGACAAAGTTGACAGCCTTCACTGGCGTCTTCAATACTCGTGAGCCCTGACTATTGAGGTAATGCGATGAAAAGCTTAGTTGAATACCTAATCGAAGCTGAACACAATCACGGCCATATGTGTCCCGGCCAAGTGCTGGGTGTGCGAATGGGGATGATCGGCTGCCGCTTGGTCGGCATTGAAGAGCCGAAGGTCGGCAAGCGACTGATCGTTTTCGTCGAAATTGACCGCTGCGCGGCGGACGCAATCAACACTGTCACTGGTTGCAGGCTCGGCAAACGAACGCTGAAGTATCGCGACTTCGGTAAACTGGCTGCGACGTTTCTGAACACCGAAACCAATGAAGCCGTTCGCGTTGTCGCCGTCGAGGCTTCGCGCGAACTAGCTAGACAATTCTTTAGTAATCTACCGACGAAAAAAGAACAACAGCTTGAAGCTTACAAAACTCTGCCCGATGAAAAGTTGTTTCTCTGGCAGCAAGTGCGCGTCAGTCTGCCTGCCGCCGACAAACCCGGCCACCCATTGAACCGCGTGCTATGTGACGAATGCGACGAAGGAATCAACGATCACCGCGAAGTGGCGCAAGCTGGCCGCACACTTTGCCGGGCTTGCGCAGGTGAGCGATACTACCAGCCCATAAACTGACAAGGAGGCGATGTTATGATCCCTTCGATGGGACTATTAGCAATGAGCACTCTGGCTATACAACATAATCCTCACGATCACGATCACGCCGATCATCACCACCCTTCCGCTCTCCATCATCACGACCACGCGCGCGGAGCTTCGCAACGGACTTTGCTAATCGTGCTAACGCTGACCTTCGGTTACATGATTGCCGAAGCGGTTGGCGGCTATCTGGCTAACAGTCTGGCTTTGCTCTCCGACGCTGGGCATATGTTCACTGACGTGGCCGCGCTGTCGCTATCGCTGTTTGCCGTGCGATTCGCTTCGCGCCCGGCGACGTCAAGCAAGACTTATGGATTTTATCGCCTGGAGATTTTGGCCGCGCTGATCAATGGTGTAATGCTGATAGCGCTGTCTGTGCTGATTTGCATTGAAGCTTACCGTCGCTTCTTTCAGCCGCAAGACGTGCAAGGCTGGACGCTGGTCTGGGTTTCCCTGGGTGGTCTAGTCGTAAATATCGTTTCGGCGTGGCTGCTATCGCGTTCTCACACCCACGACAATCTGAATATGCGCGGCGCTTATCTGCACGTGATGGGCGATCTGCTCGGTTCGGTAGCCGCGATTGCGGCGGGCGTATTGATTGTTTGGAAAGGCTGGCAATGGGCTGATCCGCTCTTTGGCGTGGTCATCAGTCTGCTGATTGTTTTTAACTCGTGGCGAATTGTGGCCGAGGCGGTCAACGTGTTGCTCGAAGGCGCGCCCTCCCACATCAATCCATCAGCCGTCGAACAGGCCATCCGCGAAGTCGCGGGCGTACGCGCCATCCACGACTTGCATATCTGGACGATCACCTCCGACCGT
Organism: Blastocatellia bacterium; assembly: GCA_039922135.1. Taxonomy (GTDB): domain Bacteria; phylum Acidobacteriota; class Blastocatellia; order RBC074; family RBC074; genus RBC074. The sequence continues at coordinate 2,206 of JBDSAM010000443.1, read as the reverse complement.
CACGTGCTGACCGCGCACATCGTTGTCAGCAGCGCCGACGAAAGCTGCCGCGTCCTGCGCGAAGTCCGCGCATTGCTGACCGACCGGTTCAAACTTGCGCACTCGACCATTCAGATCGAAGACCCGACTTTCGCCACTGTCGTCAATTTTAAAAAGAAAGAATCCTACTGAGCTCAACCCGATGAAAACGTTTCCGACTCTCCTGTTCACAGGCGTCTTTTCAGTTTTCGCTTTCGCCCAAGCCTCCGCCGATCTGGTTTTGCTCAATGGGGAAATTCGGGCGGTAGTCGTGATGACGATCTTCGATGGCAAGGTGATTTACGAGCGGAAGTGAGCTACTGGGCCTGCTGGTAGGCCGGGTTCATATAATTCGTGTATAAAAATAGCCACGTCGAATAGGCGTTGATTAGTATTGACGCGACAAACAAAGTAACTTCGAGCGGAGTTATTTTTCTAGGCGAGCTTTCAAGCAGAATCAGAAATATCCACGGAAGTAACTCCGCGCCATATCGGTAAGAAACCTGCCACCCGCCCGGATTTCCGTGCAGCCATAACACCAGGGTCAAAATCCCAATCGCGCACCAGGCCGCCAGCTTTAGCGTTGCATCGCGTGCCCCAATCCTGAAAAGGAGAAGCAGGAATGGACAGCTTAATAGAATTGAGCCTCCGAACCCGGCTGGCACCAGGTACGGAAATTTAGACATTCGCTGCCACGGTTCAACTAACATCGCATAAGCGTTGCCGGGAATCGCATGAATTGAAAAAATCCCGTATTGATACCATGGCTCCTGTAATACGCCGGGGATTCTGGCGTATCCGAAATCAAAGAATGAGTGAAACCGGACGTAGTTATAAAGCAGCGTGGCAACTCCCAACGCAATCGGAACAGCGTTGAAACGATCTATCGCTTTGATAAAGCTCATCCCGGATGTATTTTCTGGTGGATGTGCTCTGTAGATTAAATAAAAGAATATAGGCGCCAGTAGGAGTATCTCCGTGCGATTCCCAAATGCCAAAGCAAATGAAAGTCCGGCCAGAAATGGCTTAGGCTTAATCAGGATAAAGTAGAGCGCAGCCAACTGGCCTACGACCGCAACGCCAATAGCAATGTGCCACGATCCGGCGAACGCCAGGTTAGCCCACATCCAAGTACCTAAGACTGGAAGCAATGTTAGTATCACACGTTGATAGATTCCGATGTCGTACTTAGCCGATAATAGAAAAACCAACAAGGCTATCAGCGCCGCCAGTAATGCTGCGACGAAAACGCCGGGAAAAGACTGGACCAGCCCTAATTGTTTTAGGATTGCCAATGGCAACATCGTGATTACGCTGCCCAATGGGAAAGAGGAATAATATTTCCCATTGAGGAGAATCATCTCGTTAAGCCAAGAAGGAGGTTGTTCATCGAGACCTGCTTTGCCGTGAAGCAAAGCCTCAGCCATTCTGAGAGTGTAATCATAAAACGAGCCTGACTGTGGATTGGCGAAGTAGTAAGCGAAGAAGACCAGAGTAACCAAGATTGCGGCGATGTATTTTGACTGGCTGGAAGTTTTGGGGATTCCTTCTATCATCTGGCTTGCCCAATTTCAGATCGTGGTGCTTCTGGGTTGTGGCTCCATTATGGTGTCGGCGGAGGCTGTTTTCGCAGCATGCACTTCCTTGATCCTCTCAAGCTCAGCGTCCAGATTGTCGAGCGCACTGTGTGCAGCGGCCTGATGTGCGCTCTTGATGGTGGTTCCTTCTCCTGTGGCCATGCCGTGGCCATTAACGCGCAGTTCAATTTGGAAGACTCGATTGTGATCCGGCCCCAGGCTTTCTACGATGGCATACTGCGGCGTTGGCAGACCGAGCGATTGCAGCTTCTCTTGAAGTGCGGTCTTGTAATCGGTATGGGTCAGGTTTTGTGGGTCAATGTCGTCTAGTGCGATGACGAATTCCCGGCGCACGAACTCTTTGGCAGCTTCAACGTCCCGATCCAAATAAATTGCCGCGATTAGGGCTTCATACGCATCAACTTGCATTGCAGTTTTGTTTCTGCCGCCGGTCTTTTCCTCGCCACGATTCAGTAACAAGTAGTTCCCTAGTTGTAGCTTTGCCGCCTGTTTTTGCAAATTGACTGCGCTGACCATGTAAGCCCGTATTTTCGATAACGTGCCTTCGCTCAAGTTCGGAAATAGCTCAAGCAGCCAGGAACTAACGATAA
>JBDSAM010000442.1:0-11071 GCA_039922135.1 Blastocatellia bacterium | reverse complement strand
GATTGCCAAAACGCCCAGCCCGTGCCCGTGCAGAAATTCGAAGCTCGGATATTGCCCGCGCAATTCGCCCCACAGCCGATGCACACCGAAGCCACGTTCGTAGACATTGGTATCGTGGAAGATGACGATCCCGCGCCCGCTGACCTTCGGCAGCCAGGTCTCGAAGTCGTGTTTGACGGCTTCGTAAGTGTGCATCCCGTCAATGTGCAAAAGGTCTACCGAACTGTCAGCCACGTGTTCTCGCGCATCATCGAAGGTGCTCTGGACGAGTCGCGAAAATTGGCCATAGTGCGGATCATGATGAGCACGTAAGGCCGTCAGCGTCTCTGCGCCGTAATAACCGGCATGCTCATCACCCTGCCAAGTGTCTACGGCGTAACTGCGCGTCTCAACGCCATTATTCTTTACCGCCTGACAGAAGGCGCAATACGAATCGCCCATCATCGTGCCGAGTTCAACAATCACGTGTGGGCGATGAGCGCTGACTAGAAACATTGCGAATGGAATGTGTTCCTGCCACGGCGTGACCGAGGTCAGCCATTCCGGCCCGGTGAACATAATCGGGTGATTTAGAGGATTGAATGATAACTGCAAAGACATTTAGACGTTTGCTCCAAGTGGGATGAACTAATTTGACGTGATCCGGCTTCGACACAGCTTCGAAGAAAAGTTAATCAGGAAGTTCGTAGATCGTGAAAAATCCTGTCTGTGATTTGTAGACTTGCTTTAAGCTATCTTGTGCGGCTAGTTCCTGTTGCTTTCCCGTGACTAACACGTAACGCAGCCCTAACTCTTTAAAAACTGGATTAAGCGGCGAGACTTTAACCTTTAAAACAACTCCATTTTCGACAGAGAAATCAGCTTTCTCTGTTTGTAGATCATACTCAGGAAAAATGTGCGCAGTCCGGTTGTAAAGATCAGCTTTCTCACCGGAAGGGTCGAACTTCCTCCAGAGGTCTAGTTCAGGATGCCAATGCACACCGTCTATTACACGCCCGCCAAGCATTAAAATGAGTATTCCAGCGTGTTCCTCTCCGTAAGCGATCCACCTTGGTTTTTTACCAGAAGTTTGGTTGAGACGAAGAATCTGCTGTGCCATTTCGGATGTATAAAGGTGGGATAAGCCATGCGAAAGAGGGTTAAATAACCCGCTCGTAATAAGCACGATGCCTCCCAGAGTCAAACAGAACTCCTTCTTTTTTCCGCTCAGCATGAAATAAGTAAGGCCGCCAGCGGCTAAAGCTACAAGCAGAATAACGTTGGGAACGAAATATCCGCCAAGCGCCCGATTCAGGAAAACCCCATGCAAAGCTATTAACATTGCCGTCATCAGCGCTGCCAGGCCGGGCATTAACACTTCTTTTCGATTAATAAAGGCAAGGTGCTTACAGGTAGCGGCGCGCTCGAGCGCAAAAACGCTGAGCAGAACTGAAGCGAATCCGATCCCTAGGTCTGCGCGTTGAACGGTTGCGCGTGTCATCAACATTACTCTGCCAATCGGTTTAGGCAAGCCCCAGATGACATAAACGAGCATAAACACCAGAAAGCTGACTAGAGCCCAGCCCACTGGGCCAAGGTTCTTGCGCCAGTGCCTTGAAAGCAATAAGGCGAAAAATACCCCCGGGAAAAGATAATAAAAAGAGGCGGCCTCAGATTGGTTCCACAGATAATCAGGTACCTTCGTATTGATTGTCTGCCAGTTGTACATCCCCTTAAAAAATTGCGCAAACTCGATTCCGCCTCCCAATGACCAGCGGCTTCCCGGATAAACTGTCTGCGTCATTAACTTCAAAGCCGGCAGGCTAGAATAAAGAAACGAACCTGTCACTACCACAGCTATGACAAAGGCCAAAAGTAAACTGTAGTGTACTCCTCGATTTTTCCACACTTCGTGATAAAGCCGATCCCTAATCACCAGTCCGCAAAATAAAGCCAGACAGGCGTACGTGAGCGGAAGCTCAAATGGAGGATAGAGCAGCATAATGAATCCTGGAATGCTCAAGCCCAAAAGAACCGCGCACAGGATCTGAATGCGCCGCCGCTTAGATTTCAAAATGTGATAAGCGGCAAGACAGCCCAGCGACGAAAAGAAGACGTGATACGCCGGGAAAAGTGACGTAGCCGCGATATAAGCCGAAGCACAAAACCAACCCGCTCCAAAGCAGGCAAGTTTCGTGCGCCCATTCAAAATAACCTCCAGCAAAAGTAACAAAGTGGTAAAACAGGAAACGATGCTAAACCACCATTGCCAAGCTACTCCCCTTTCTGCTCCAAATAGAAAAAAACCCCACGTCATAGGTCGAGCAATCGTCGCGGGGTGCCAGATTGGAACCTGCAGGTGGCTGACAACGAACATATTCTGTCCGGTACCAATGCTGGTATTAATTACCGGGAAACGCGGTTGATGCGACAACTGGCTCAGCGCATATGGAAGAAAGATCCAATACTCATCTACCCTGATTGATCGCGGAAGTGCGAGAAAGTAGGGAGCCAGGGCCTCTGGCTCTAAGCCGAGGTATTTTTGCGCAACGTACAAGGGGCGGCTGAAAACATAACCGGAGAATGGTTTGTCAGGTGCCCAAAGCTGGCTGAGGTGAGGATTCGATGATCCCTGCACACCGAATAAAACAAGCAAAGCAAAAGCCAACCAAACAGATAACAGCACCCGCGATCTGAAATTGAGTTGACTAAAAAGCAGTTTGATATTTGCCAGGATCGGCTGCCCGAATCGTATTACACCCAAGCTTGTCCACATTACCGTTGCTCCTGTGCCGGTAGAGTTAATAAAGCGAAGCGGGTGCGCAACGATACCCGTCGTAAAAAGCCATTCAGATTCCAGGTAATCAAGAAATATTCCTTGCTGTGATTCATCGGGTAATTGTATTCGCAGCCACAATCGTCTCAATCGCCTATTTCTTTATACCGGATTGCGGCTCGGTGCATTGCCTTATCCGCAATATCGGTTTTGGTAATTGATCCGCGATGTTTTTAGATTCTCGAAGGGAGGGTCGGCTTCCGTTATCCCGCGGCTCATATTGTCATAGCTGGTCATATGTGTTCACCTCTCAGTCCCGAAGCGTGATGAAAACAGCGCTGAGTAACATCGCCACGTTAGCCCCAGCAACAGCAGGTACTCCGCGCCCATCGTCTCATTTGTCCTTCGCCAGCCTTTCAGCCCGCGTAACGCCAGCCAGGCCCAGCCGAACCATGAATGTTCTAGGTTGGCCAGACGGCGCAGCCGTCGCCTGTTGCGCGGGCTGATGCGGTTGCCGCCGCGCACTAGCAGCGCCTGTGCCAGAGCTTCGGTCTTCAACACCTTCTCGAAATAGATCGCGCGCGCGCGCTCTCGTCCCTCTGCCGAAAACATCTCGCGAAAGGTGTAATAGATCAGTCGCGGAAAATCCTGACGCGGTGGCGCGTTATTACCGATGACGTTGCCGTCGTGCTGCGTGTAATCGTAAAGCGGGCGATCTACATATTCGAGCCGCCCTACAGCCAGCGCCAAACAACCGAGCCAATGATCGTGATAGAGATCGCTGACCGGCGGCGGAAATGGCAGCAGCAGGTCGAGCAGTTCGTGCCGAAACATCGTTGCCGCGCCTGTCACGCAATTGGCCAGTAGCAGCGAAACCAGATCGGTGTAATTGTTCCGGCGCACGGTCCAGAAGGTTTCTGAGAGTATGCGCCCGCTGGCATCCACAACGCGCATATCGCTGTAGGCCAGCGTCGTTCGCACCTGGCGTTCGCCAAAGGCCGTCAGCAGCGTTTCAGTTTTGCCGGCGTGCCAGCAGTCGTCCTGATCGCACAACATGACGAACTGCGCCTCAGCCGGAACGAGCGACAGTGCGCGCTCGAAGTTTCGGTAAAAGCCTGCTCGCTGCGGAGCGACTGACAGGGTGAAGCGTGGGTCTCGCGCCAGAACCTCTCGCATAGCGGCCAGCGATTCAGGCGATGAAAGATCGTCGCTGACAATGCAGCGCCAATGCTGGTGACTCTGCCGGACGATGGAATCAATCTGCCGGCGAAAGAGCGCGAGCGGCGGATTATAGGTCGCCATGCAGACCGCCACCAGAGGCGCGTCTTCAAATGAAGCCGCGGGCAACGGAGCCACTTCAGTCTCAAACGGAATAAGATTGAGCACCAAAATCCGCTGTTGAAGTACCTGGCCATCAAGCAGCGTCGCCCGCAGGCTGAGATCAGCCGATGTTGCCGCAGCCACCGGCGCAACCTGGATGATTGCCGAGAAGCTGTTCAACAAATTCTCACTCTTAGAGTCGGCGGAGGAGCGGGTTTGCCCGGGCACATCCGATTGCACCTGCCCATCGAGCAAAATTTCCATCCTGCGGATCGGTTGCGCCATATGAAAGCAGGAACCCGCCAAATAGAAGGCTGTCCCAGCGCCGGTTACAATCCGCTCCGGGATCTGCGTCTCGATCTTGATGATTAGCTCTTGCTCGCTACGCATGAGTTGAAAAGGGGCGAACTGGTTCAGGCTCTTCCGCCCGGCGCAACAGGATATTCAGCCAAACGAAGAGCGCCAGGCTCAAACCTAAGCTGCCGCCTAGCAGCAGGCGCAACAACATAGGCTGGCGCAGCGAAATGTTCATTGCCGGCGTCCAGCCCCGCAGCAGCACCGCTTGCGGCGCCGCCCAGGTGCGCAGGTCAACGGTCCTGTCTGGTGCGGCATCAGCCGGTTTGGCGAACCACCACGTTTGCGGCGGCGGCCACAGCGCGGGCTGCGTCGCTCCGCCGAATTTGGCTGCCATCCACAATCCCAGCAGCCGGTAATTGAAGCGCACATGATTGAAAGCCGGATCGTATTGCAAGGCCGTCAGCGTGGAGCGGGAGCTGTTCGTCGCGGCCAGATGCAAGCCCGTATACGCCACCAATGCGCCCGGCAGATTAATCAGCAAGCCGAGAGCCGCCGCCAGTGCCAGCTTCTTTTGCCCATGAGGTTCGCGCAATGGGTGCGTGGCTGCCAAGCAAATCATCAGCGGCGCAATAGCCGAATGCAGGTAGCGCGGCCCCCACGTCTCTTCAGCCCAGACAGTCACCAGCGAGTAACCACCGGCCAAACCGCATAATACAAGCAACGCGAAAATAACCAGGCGTGGCCGCGCGCGATACGCTTGCGGCAATCGAAACAGGCTTAAAGCCACAACCGGCGCGAAAAGCAATAGGCTCTTGTTCGCCGAGCCGAAGAAAGAGAAGGCTTGCGCCAGCGCCGTCAGCGGGCTGTCCACCAGCGCATTGATAAAATATTCGGTACTTCCGCCAGGGAACTGGGACCAGTAAATTGATTTCAGGTAGTAATTCAGGCCGAAAGTAACAACAATTAATAACACTGAAACAACAATCTGCCGTATTCGTCTGGCCTTCGGTTCACTGATCGGCGCGGCAAAGTAACAAAACCCCAGATAACCCATCGCCGGCAGCAGGTACAAGCCGGTCAATTTCAATCCAAGCGTGCAGGCGCATAACAGGGCAAACAGCAACGCCTCCGGCCACGTGCGGCGCGGTTGGCGTCCCAGCGCGAAATAAGCCGCCGCCAGCAAACAGAGCGATTGCGTCGTCTCCAGCCCAATGTAGGCGTATGGCCAGAAGAGCGTGGCAAAGGCCGTAATCAACGCCAGCGCGTAACTCGCGCACCAGCTTCCGCTCAATCGGCGCATCCAGAAAAATAACAAAGCACAGAGCAGGGAAGTCGCCAAAATCGGTTGCAGGGCCATCACGCGTCCAGCCCATTTCACCGACGGCCCGAATAACACTCGGCTGACCAGCACGAAAGGTAACTCAAAAAGTAACTCCAATCCACCGTGCCGTGCCCAGGTCATGGGCGTCAGAGGCTGCCGCCGTGCCAGATTGAATATATTGGTGACGACCTGATCGGCGGCGGCCAGATTCTCCCCATTATATCCCAATCCCTCGATGGTGGCTGGCGTGAACGCCAAATAGAACAACGTCACGGCAGCGAAAAATAGAATCGCTATCCTTTGTGTTGATCCGGAATCCAGGGGAGGCATTGTGGGGTGTAGGTCAAAGGTCATTACGATGCCAAACTCTCTTTGCCAAGGTGATGCGGCTCGAACGTAAGCGGTATGTTACGGTGCGGTTGCCAAACAGTTCCCCATTTGGTTTCGAAACGCCGCCGGTTTTCGTCGAAGATCGTGTTGTATTCGCCTGTTTCAATCAGCTTGCCGAAGGCCGCCTGCCCGAAGTGGTGGACGAAGGCGTCCGCCGCGCAAACGATGCGGTAACCGTCCTGTTTAATGCGGATCGAATAATCGTCATCTTCGAACATGCCAATACCGAACTGTTCATCCAGCGGCCCGATGTGGTCGTATACATCACGCCGCATCGCCAGACAGAACATCGCCAGCATACGGATGTCCGCCACCTGTTGCTGGCGTGCCCAAGTGTATTCTCTGGCGAACGCTTCCATCTCAACCCATCTGCGGTAGCTTACCGCGATTTTTGCTTCATTGCCTGCAAAGTTAGTGACCGGCCCAACAGCTCCGACCTGCCGGTCGCGCAGATGCCATAACAACCGGCTCAGCCATCCTGGAGGGACGATGGTGTCGTTGTTAAGTAATACAATATGCTCGCCAGTAGATTGCGCAATGCCTTGATTGTTAGCTTTGGCAAAACCGTAGTTTTCGGAATTCAGAATGATCTTAAGGTTAATGTGCTGTCCGGCCAGTTTGCGTAAATAATCAGGTGTGTCGTCTTTGGAATTGTTATCCACGGCAACAATCTCGTAATTAAGGTGTGCCGTGTTATGAATCACGCTTTCCAAACAGAGCCGGGTCAGTGCCAGATTGTTATAGGTGACAACGATAATGCTGGCGCGAGTTGCCGTTGCCGTCAGTCCATCTGTAATCCGCCTGCAACGTTCTGCCCAGCTATGCTGCCGTGCCAATGCCTTTCGTTGCTCCGCTTTTTCCGGGCTGTCTTCGGCCAGCGCGCGATCTAGTTGCGCGGCGAAGCCAACCGCATCCTCTGCCAGGTAAACATATTTATGATATGGCTCAAGTTCTGGCAGTTTAACCGATACCACAGGCTTTCCACCGCACAGGTATTCGTAAAATTTGACCGGGTCAGTCGCTTCGGTAATCGGAGTTATCTTGAACGGAATGATACAGGCTGCGAAATGGTAGAGATACTGCGGCATGGTTTCATATAGCTGCTGGCCCAGCAGTTTCACATTGGGCAGTGCTTGCAACAGAGAAACATCAATATCAAAAACGCCGCCGAGTAACACAAAACTATAGTTCGGGCGCAATCGTGCGACATTTGCCAGTAACTCCACGTCGAACCAGTCAGCAATTGCACCATAGTAACCAATGATGGGCTGGCGAATACCGCTGAGTAATTCGTTAGGGCGGCAGCGCGTTTCGTAGAACTGATAATCCGCAGCGTTGCGCGCCAGTAGCATCAACTGTTGGGGCTGCTGGTAAGGCTCCCATTTGTCGTACAGGCGTTGGGCGGTAACCACCAGCAGGTCGCAGGATTTGACCAGCTTCTTTTCCAATGCCAGCGACTCACTACGGACGCGCGGGAAGTTTTCCCATTCGTCCATACAGTCGTAGGCAATTTGCCAGCCCCAGCGTTGTTGCGCGGCGCGCGCGACCTCTGCCCACAATGGCATCATCACGTAACCGACGGCCTCGCCGATGTTGTATGCTTGCCGCAGTTCATCCAACGAATCGAGCATCGCTTCGGCATCTGCCTGGTTAACGCCGTCGTTAAAAAGATCGAGCGAGGAACGGGCGGCGATTTTCACGTTATAAAGATTCCTCAGCGGTTGTCCATCATCTGCGACCAGGGCATGAGAGATCGGTTGGACGGAGAATTTCGGTCGCGCGCGCGGGCTGCGAAAGTCAGTAACATTGAGATAGAAGACGCGATGCCCTTGCCGCGCGAATTGCGCCATCAACTGCTGTGGGCGCTGGAAGCGGAATGACCAATCAATGATCGAGAAGCAAATCACGTCGGGATGCGGCGCAGTGGGCGGGATGATTGGTTGTTTAAGGATTTCTGTGACTTCCGTTGGCTGAATGTGCGGCAGCAGGGTGATGGCTTCGTAAAAATCTCCGGGCGTCAGCGTGGATGCCACAGGTGCAGACGCGGCGCGGCGGGAGAGCAACAATTCGCGCAGCGTCAGCAGCCCGAAACGGCGGCGCGCGAAATGGACGGCGCTACGTCGCCAGTGATAGGGAATCACGATCCGCAACACCTCGCGGAACGCGGCGTAAGGATGACGGTGGTGATGCTTCAATGCCGCTCGGGCGCGCTGCCAGATCGAAAGCGTAGCAGTCGGACGATCAAGCAGTTGTGAACTCGAATCCTTCATTTATGTTTTGGCATTATGCTCTGGTGATTGTTTGGCAATGATTGGGCGACGCTGCAGCGAGGCCGCCAGCGCGCCGTCGAAACGAGTTTGGCGAAAGATTGACGGTGAAGAACCTCTCGCGATGGGGTTATGACTCTATTGCCTCAAACGCGCGTCACTATACTGAGCAGTGCTTGAAAAGGCAAAAGACGTTTTGGCGCCCCGGAAAAGGGCAAAATTGACTAAATCTGGCCTCTCCCTTATAACTTCACCTCGTTGTCGAGCGCACTCTGTACGCCGCAGCCCCCGAAACAATCTCGAAACCGCCACCCTTACAAAGGGCTGCACATTCTGCAAGAAGAGGAGAAGTTGATAGATGCCTGCTAACCGACCTGCCGCCCAGTCTGGGCAGCCAGGTTATAACCCTCCCGTTTACGATTCTGCGCAGCGGCGATTACCAATGATCGCGGAGGTTGAGGAGTTATTCAAATACCGCGATCTGCTCTTCCAGATGATCGCGCGGAATATCAAAACGCGGTACAAACGTTCGGTGCTGGGCATTCTCTGGACGCTGCTCAATCCGTTGCTGATGATGATGGTGCTGAGCTTCGTCTTTTCGGAGATCTTCCGCTTCAAGACGCATCACTACCCGGCATATGCGCTGTCCGGACTGGTGTTGTGGAACTTCTTCGCGCAGACAACCAGCAGCGCGATGAGCGAGCTGTTTTGGGGTGGCAGTTTGATGAATCGCATTTATCTGCCGCGCTCTATCTTCGCGGTCTCGGCGCTGGGGACTAGCTTGGTCAATTTGGTTTTATCGCTCATCCCGCTCGCTATCATTATGCTGGTGACGGGCGTCCCGGTACGGCCTCCCCTCCTCTTCCTGCCGGTGCCGCTGCTCTTGACGGCGATGTTTGCGCTGGGTGTCGGGCTATTCCTTTCAGCGCTGGCGGTCTACTTTGCGGACGTATTGGAGATGTATCAGATTTTCCTGATGGCGTGGATGTATTTCACGCCGATCATCTACCCGAAAGAGATTCTGCCCGAAAAGTTTCAACTGCTGTTGAATCTCAACCCCATGTACCACCTGCTCGAAACTTTTCGCGCGCCTTTGTATGCGGGCTGGTTTGCAGGTCCTAAGACGCTGGCTGCGGCTACGGCTGCGGCAGTGCTGACGCTGGCCTTTGGCTGGTGGTTCTTTACACGAAAGGCGGATGAGTTTGCTTATCGAATCTGAGCCAATGACCCCAATGACTAATGAGCCGGGCGAGCCTTTCCCGCCGCCTGCCGCCGCTAAAGCCGTGATTCGTCTGGAGCAGGTTTCGGTCAGCTACCGTGCGCCAAGCGAACGCATCAGCAGCATCAAGGAGTACGCCATCCGCGCCTTGAAAGGCGGCGTCAAGCACCAGGAGTTTCGCGCGCTGGCCGAGGTTAGCTTCGAGGTGGGCGCGGGTGAAGTCTTCGGCATCGTCGGTCACAACGGCGCCGGCAAAAGTACACTGCTGAAAGTCATATCGCGCGTGCTCTGGCCCACCGGCGGCAGAGTGTGGGTCGAAGGCCATGTTGCGCCGTTGCTTGAATTGGGGGCTGGATTTCACTCTGAACTAAGCGGGCGTGAGAACGTCTTTCTCAACGGAACGCTGCTTGGGCTGAAGCGTGCCCAGATCAAATCGCTGTTTGATGAAATCGTGGATTTCGCTGAGTTGTGGGATTTTGTGGATGCGCCACTGCGCACTTACTCCACCGGCATGGCAATGCGACTGGGTTTTGCGGTGGCGACAGCATTGCGCCCAGACATTCTGTTGATGGACGAAGTACTCTCTGTCGGCGACGAACGTTTTCAGGAAAAATGCGCGGCGCGCATGACGGAGTTTCGCCAACAGGGCACGACCATTCTGCTGGTCACGCATGATTCGCGGCTGGTGATAAGCATGTGCGACCGCGCCGTATGGCTGGATCACGGGCGCATGGGCGCAATCGGCGCGGTGGATCAGGTGATTTCGGCCTATCATGACGCCGCCAATCAGACGCAACCGCGCCTGCAGGTCAGGAGCTTGCCAGCATAGTCGGCGTTCAAAGGCGAGCTATAGCCCCTCCCCTCTGCTAAACTACCCCGCTACCTGCCAGTTATCTGGAAGAACTGGCGTTCGACCGCAGTTGGTTTAACCGATTCTAGCGGCCGACGGACGGCGTCTGAGCTTTCCGACGAGGTTACCAAAATTCACGACACGCGCTGGCAGATTTTGCGGGCGGCGCTGAAAGCCCTCAGCGACTGACATTGGAGTAAGCTGAGCGGTCTGGACGTGGTGGAAGACTTCGGAACTGCTCCACCAATTTGTTGCTGGCAAGCGGGTGATGATTTTGGGAGAAGTCTGAATTTTCGCTATCTCAATCTATCCATAATTAATCCATTGAACCACCCGGTGATATTCACACAGCCGTTGCGTTTGGCTATCCAATCGTGTCAGGAACACATTCCGTTTGGCATGTTTTTGGTGGATTTGTTGCGGCCCAAAATGATTGTGGAGTTTGGGCACACATGCATGATACAGCGGCAAGAAGAAGCGGCACACGCTCAAGGCGCAGTTTGTGATTGATCGGAAGACCAAATGGGTCATTTGCACCGCACACGGCCGCGGTCGAGAGCACGACTTGAGGCTTTTCAAACGCAGCCAGGTACGCTTTGACGAAGCGACCGAATGCCTGGCAGACCGTGGCTATCAAGGCTTGCAAAAGCTG
>JBDSAM010000441.1:0-7543 GCA_039922135.1 Blastocatellia bacterium | reverse complement strand
GATCGCAGCCGCGCGCTGACGGGCGCGCGAGATTTGAATTACTCGCTCGAAGCAATCTACGACCGGCTGGAATACAACGCGCCACGCGTGGCTGTCATCGGCGGTTCGCCCGATCATCCAGCGCACATCATGGATCATGAAACCACGGCCCGCGCAGCGATCAGAATCTGGCAAAACGGCGGCGTGCCCTTCGCTTTCTCGACGCCGGTCTTATGCGATGGCACGGCGCAATCGCACGTCGGGATGTCCTATTCGCTGGAATCGCGCAACGCGATGACCACGATGATCGTCAACCAGATGGAGGCGCAGTCCTACCACGGCGCATTCGTCATTCAAGGCTGCGACAAACAGCCGATGGCCGCCGTCGCCGCGCTGGCCGCGCTGGACGTGACCCGCAGACATCGCGGTGATGCCCCGGTCTTCGCCACCTTCGCGCCCGCCCACGTGCTGAAAGGCGGCACGATCCCCGACGACCTGCGAGAAGAGATTGAAGCCACCGCCCAAAAGGCCGAAGCATTGAATCACCAAGACATCGCCGACGACATCCGTGACGCGCTGGCCTACGTGCTGCAATGTTCGTCGAACGCGCAATTCCAGGGTGTCTTCATACGCGCCGCCGCCGCCGGGGTCATCACCCACGAGGAGCATAAAGAATTTGAAAAAGGCTTGGCCGTCTCGACCTGCGACGGCAAAGGCGGCATCTGCGCCTTCAACGGCACCGGCAATTCCTCGCGCCACGTTGTCTCAGCGCTTGGCCTGGTGCATCCCGCGCTAGAACTGCTCACCGCTCCGCCGAATCAGGAGCAGGTCAACCAAGCCGTGGACGCAATGTTCACGTATTGCAACAACCCGAACTATTCCGTTTCAGAACTGGTCAAAGCCAACGTCGAAAATTGCATCCGCATTCATTCGACGACGGGCGGTTCGACCAACCTGATGATGCATATCGTTTCCGCCTTTATTCACGCGGGTCTGGACTTTTCCATTTGGGATTACGACCGCATCCGCCGCGCTACACCGATTCCAGACCTGTTCAATTACAGCCTGACGCAGGGCCGCACCATCTTTGAACTGGCCCAGCAATGCTGCTCCGGCCAGATTCGTGGAATGGAAACTGTGATGTATGAACTGACGCGCAACGATGTGCCGATGGAATTAGCCGCGCCGACAGCCACTGGCTCGACCTGGCGAACGCGCTTGTCTGACACGACCAATCTTTCCGCTGAAGGTGTCACCAACAATCCGATCATCTTGAGCAAACCGCGTCGAGCCATCAGCGGCGTGGACTTGCTTACCAGCAACTTCTTCGACTCAGCAGTCGTCAAGATCAGCGGTATGCCGGATGCCCAGCTTGATGAATTCGACACCAAGCTGGCCGTGGTTTTGTATCTTGAAAACGAAGACGACGCCAACGCCAGCTTGCTCGACGATGGTTATCTGGATTCAATCAAGACCAACGAAGCAATTACCCACGCAGACCTGCTGCAAATTTACGAACACAACACGAGGCAGCAGGTTGATGCCCGCATCAATGCTTTCACTCGCGAAGAACTATTCGACCACTTGCTGCACGAACACATCATCAAGTTCGCCCTCGTCATCAGCGGCCAAGGCCCCGAAGCCTACGGCATGCCCGAAATGTTCACGCCAATCCAGCACGTCAACGCGAACCGCCATTTGAAAAAGCTGGCTTTGATCCTGACCGATGGTCGCTATTCCGGCGTCAGTTACGGCGCGGCCATCGGACACATCACGCCCGAAGCCAAGCGCGGCGGCAGGATTTTGTACTTGCAAACCGGCGATGTGATTCAGACGAACTTGCGCGCCAGAACGATGGTGTTGATTGATCGCGAAGCTTTGCGTGAAAGCAAATTGGTTATCGAATATGCCGGTGATCTGGCTGCCGAACGCAAAGAGCTTGGCGAAGAGCGGCTGCGGCGAATCAACTACCGCTTGCAAGCCATCGTGCCGACCAACCGGATGCGCGACGTAACCGACGCCTCACGCGGCGTCATACCAAACTCAGTGGCCGAATGCGCGCGGCAGCCGTTCATCGAATTTGCCAACCGTAATCTGGCGATGACAGGCGATTGAACCAATGGCAAAAGCAAAAGCTAAAGTCGCCAGCAAGAAACAACGCGACCCGTTGCCGGAACATTTCAACAGCATCGAAGAAGCCGGTGAATTCTGGGATACGCACGACAGCGGGGATTACGAGGATTACATGCATGACGTCGAATGCGAATTCGAGATCAACCGCAGCGTTTATCGTGTCTCTCTCGACAGCGATCTCTATCACAAAGTGACCGCCATCGCTCAGACCAGAGGCGTCAAAGAACCATGAAGAAACCTTTTTCACTCGCACCGCGCCATTTCGGGCTGGCAACACTATCATTACTTTGTTTTACGACGATTGCCTTCGCGCAACCGCAGTCGCTGACCATCGAAGAGTACGAACCCAAATCCACGCTCGTCGCCAAAGAGCACAAGGTCGAGCGCGCCAAGTTCCCCTTCGTTGACATCCATAGCCATCACAATAATCCCTCGCCGACTGAAGTGGACAAACTGGTCAAGGAGATGGATTCGATCAACATGCGTGTGATGGTCAATCTGAGCGGCGGCACTGGCGAGCGGTTGAAGCAGAACGTCGCCGCGATGAAAGGCCGTTACCCCGACCGCTTTGTCGTCTTCGCCAATCTGAGCTTTGACGATATAAATGAACCCGGCTATGGCAAGCGCGCGGCGGCAAGGCTGGCCGAAGATGTGAAAAGCGGCGCGCAGGGACTTAAGATTTTCAAGAACCTTGGCATGGACTTGAAGCGGCGCGATGGCAGTCGAGTCAAAGTTGATGATCCAGAACTCGATCCGGTCTGGGCGAAATGCGGCGAGCTTGGCATTCCCGTGCTAATTCACATTGCCGAACCAGCAGTCTTCTTCGAGCCGATTGATAAGAATAACGAACGCTGGCTGGAGTTGAAGCAATTCCCGCAACGTGCGCGTCCGCCGGAGAAGTATCCGACGTTCGAAACACTAATAACCGAGCGCAATAACATCTTCGCTAAACATCCGAAAACTAACTTCATCGTCGCTCACCTGGGCTGGCACGGAAATGATCTGGAACGGTTGGGCAAGCTGTTCGACACTTACCCGAATATGTACGTGGACAACGCGGCGGTGCTGGCCGAGCTTGGCCGCCAGCCTTATTCGGCGCACGACTTCCACATGAAGTACCAGGACCGGATCGTCTTCGGCAAAGACATTTACAACGTCGAAGAGTACAAGATGTATTTCCGCTTGATGGAAACGCGCGACGAATACGTACAGTACTATCGCAAACGCCATGCCTTCTGGAATGTCTACGGCTTCCAATTGCCGGACGAAACGCTGAGGAAGGTTTACTACAAGAATGCGCTGAAGCTGGTGCCGGGAATGAAGGCCGACCAGTTTCCAAAATAACATCCTGGGTAAGCCCGCGCCCTCGTGGGCAGGCGTCAGGCGAAGACCGCCCGCGAGGGCGCGGGCTTACCTAGGATCTTTCATGGAGAATACCGATGAAACTGACCTGTGCCGCTTTTACTGTGCTCTTCCTGCTTTTACCCTTCGCGACTGCGCTGGCTGCTGACGACATCGAAAGCAAAGTCGAGAATGGCTATGCGGACTCGAACGGCGTAAAGATTCATTACGCCGCGCTCGGCGATAAGAAAAATCCGCTGATTGTCATGATTCACGGCTTTCCGGATTTCTGGTACACGTGGCGCGACCAGATGGCTGCCTTGTCGCCGGACTATTACTGCGTGGCGATTGATCAGCGCGGCTATAACCTCTCGGACAAACCGAAAGGCGTCGAAAATTACGATATGCGTTTGCTGGTCGGCGACGTGATTGCGGTGATTAAACATCTGGGCCGCGACAAAGCAATCATTGTCGGTCACGATTGGGGAGGGGCGGTTTCCTGGTCATTGGCAATGGCCGCGCCGCAATTCGTTGACAAGCTGATTATCCTGAACCTGCCACACCTGCGCGGCTTGTCGCGCGAACTGGCCAACAATCCCGAACAGCAGAAAAACAGCCAGTACGCCCGCAACTTTCAGAAAGAGGGCGCGGAAAAACTGCTGACCGCCGAACAACTCGTCTTCTGGGTGAAAGACCCCGAAGCCAAGAAGAAGTACATCGAAGCATTTAAGAAGTCGGATTTCGAAGCGATGCTGAATTACTACAAGCGCAATTATCCGCGCGAACCGTACAAGGAAGACACATCACCATTAGTCAAAGTCAAAATGCCCGTGCTGATGATTCACGGCCTGGGCGATACGGCTTTACTGCCGGGCGCGCTGAATAATACCTGGGATTATTTGGAGCAGGATTTGACGCTCGTAACAATTCCCAAGGCCAGCCATTTCGTCCAGCAAGACGCTTCTGACTTGGTCTCACGCTCGATGAAGATGTGGCTGAAGCGATAAACCCAATGTCCGGCACACTTCAGTTTGTCGCTGACTTCGATCCCAATATCCTTCGACAAATTGAAGTTTGTCGAACATTTTCAGGAGCAACAATGAAACTCAAGATTCTACTTGCAGTGCTTGCGCTATTCCTGTTCGCCTCGTTCGCGTTGCCGCAGGGACAGGACTTTTCCAAAGTCGAAATGAAGGCGACCAAAGTCGCAGGCAACATTTACATGCTGGAAGGTTCGGGCGGCAACATCGGCGTTTCAGTCGGCCCAGACGGCATCTTGATCGTGGACGATCAGTACGCGCCGCTGGCTGACAAGATCAAAGCCGCGCTGAAACAGCTTGGTGATGGCAAGCTTAAATTCGTCATCAATACGCATTGGCATGGCGACCACACAGGCAGCAACTCTATCTTCGGCATGGATTCAACGATCATCGCCCACGACAACGTGCGCAAGCGGCTGAACAGCACGAATACCGTGATGGGCCAGACCTCGCAGCCCGCGCCGAAACTGGCGCTGCCCATCATCACTTTTGATCAATCGCTGTCGGTGCATTTCAACGGTGAAGAGATCAAGGCCATCCATTACCCGAATGGCCACACGGACGGCGACGGGGTGATCTTCTTCACCGGAGCGAACGTCGTGCATATGGGCGACGATTTCTTTTCGGGCATGTTTCCGTTTGTTGATCTGGACAGCGGCGGCAGCGTCGAGGGGCTGATCAAAAACGTCGCCAACGTGATTGCCAAGCTGCCCGCCGACGTAAAAATTATCCCCGGCCACGGCCCCCTTTCGACAGTTGATGACCTGAAGAAATTTCATCAGATGTTGGTCGAAACCTCGGATGTCGTTCGCAATCAGATCAAGGCTGGCAAGAAGTTGGAAGAGGTCAAAGCCGCCGGCTTGCCCGCCAAGTGGGACAGTTGGGGGAAGGGATTTATGAAAACGCCGAATTGGATTGAGATCGTTTTCAAGAGCCTGTCAAAACCGGCAGGAAAGTAACGTCCAATACCTACCCAGGAGTAAGCGCGAATACTCGCGATTGAAAAATACGCTTCCATTCGTCGCTAAGACTCTTTTGCAATAACAATGACTCAACTCGCATTACGTGGCGGCTTGCCCGTCCGCACCAAACCTTTCACCGCCTGGCCGATCTATGACGAACGCGAAGCTCGCGGCCTGCAAGCCGTGCTTGAAAGCCGCAACTGGGGGGGGTATCCCTGCCCCAATGATTACGCGCGCGAGTTTGGCCAACGTTTCGCCGAACACCACGGCGCAAAGTACGGCGTGGCGGTTACCAATGGCACCGTCTCGCTGGAACTGGCGCTGCAAGCGGCAGGGATTGGCGCGGGCGATGAAGTGATCGTCCCTGCCTACACCTGGGAAGGCACGGCGGCGGCGGTTCTGTTCTGCGGCGCGGCGCCGGTCTTCGTGGATGTTGATCCTAATAGCTATTGCATTGATCCGGCGCTGGTCGAAGCAACAATCACCGAACGCACGCGCGCCGTTATTCCGGTTCATCTGGGGTTCCGCTTTGCCGATATGGACGCGATTATGGACATAGCGGCGCGGCACAACTTGTTTGTGCTGGAAGATTGCGCGCACGCTCACGGCAGCCGGTGGCGCGAACGGGGCGCGGGATCAATCGGCCACGCGGGCAGCTTTTCGTTTCAAACCTCGAAGCTGATGACGGCGGGCGAAGGCGGTATTGTCACCACCAGCGACATTAACCTGGCCGATCAAGTCATTCGCCTAGCCAACTGCGGCCGCCCTGCGCGGCGCGAATCTGTTGGCGAACCTGCACTCGGCCACAACTACCGCATGACCGAATTCCAGGCCGTCGTTCTGCTCGCCCAGCTTGAGCGTTTGGACGAACAGACTGAATTGCGCGAACAGAACACGCGGCTTTTGGAAGAAGGCTTGAAGCAAATTAGTGGCATCGGCCTGCTGCCACGCGACACGCGCATCACGCGCCAAGCCAGCTACCATTACGTCTTCAAATTCCACCCGGAAGACTTTGGCGGCATTCACCGCAATGCTTTCGTAGCCGCACTCAACGCCGAAGGCATCCATAGCGACGGACGATTTTACGAAGCCGTTTACAAATCCTCGCTGTTTCAGTTCTCAGCGGAAAAGTTTCCTTCGTGGGAACAGAGCAACCGCGATTTTAACTGCCCGGTAGCTGAACGCGCCGGGTATGAAGAATCAGTCTGGCTGCCGCATCAGATTTTTTTGGGCACGAATGAAGACGTGGCTGATGTACTATCGGCGATTGAAAAAATCAAAACCAACGTGGCCGAGTTGGCTGGTTATGAAGACGAACGCATCCGCATTCAGGCGATGTCCCGCGCTGAGCGAGCCTTGCTGGAATCGAAGCCGCCATACTGACCTTCTGCAAAACCCTGGCACACCCACCCGGCAGGTTTGCGCCATGCGATGCGGTTGACGTGGTACGTAAACCTCTGTCGCTAAGGATAGCTGGCGCTATCTATGGCTGCAATTTTTTTCAATGATCTGCAACCTCCCTCTCTTCCATTTTCGTAATTTCCGGTGAGCTAGTATCTTCAAGCTCGGATTTCTACCCGCAGAAAAAAATGATTGAGCGTTCATTCAGCGCCAATGTCACTATTGTCCGACCGGTCAACCAATTAGGCGGCTAAGTCGTGATTAAAACTGGAAATCGTTGAGTCCTCAGGACAAACTCACTTGACTCAAACAGCTTTTCTCCTTAAATTTGCGGCGCAATCTCAGGATTGTACCGATTAAATTACCACTTCAGTAACTAGTAGAGAGGGAGCCTTCAAGATGCCGATCAAAAGAAGCTATTCGTTTATCGCTGCCGTCACGATCTGTTTAGCCTTCGGGCTTGCATTCATCGGCACGACCAGCGCCAATGACAAAAACACCAAAAATTCAGGCAAGAACGTCACATTTTCCAAAGACGTTGCGCCGATCTTTTTCAAAAGTTGTTCGGAATGTCACCGCGCTGGCGAAAGCGCTCCATTTTCGGCCTTGAGTTACAACGACGTTCGCCCGTGGGCAAAGTCCATTAAAGAGAAAGTCGCCAATCGCGTGATGCCGCCCTGGCATGCC
>JBDSAM010000440.1:0-7582 GCA_039922135.1 Blastocatellia bacterium | reverse complement strand
CTGTTTCCACCGCGCTTGCACAATCAAAAATGGGTATCGCTTCTACGTCCTTTATGGGGGCTGAGATCGGCTCTGGCCCGCCGCAACCGGGCGCACCCCGTCCGCGCGGCCGTGACGCGTATGAATTTCTGGAGAAATGTCATGCGCTGGGAGCCGGTGGCATTCAAACTTCGCTGAATGGCGATTTGGCGAAGCTGCGCACTCGCGCTGAACAACTGGGGATGTACATTGAAGGGATGGCGTCCATTCCCAGAACTAACGACACCACCGCCTTCGAACGCAGTTTGATAGACGCCAAAGCCGCCGGAGCTTTGGCAGTGCGCGTGGCCATGCTTAGCGGTCGCCGCTACGAATCCTTTCCCACGCTGGCCGCATGGAAGACGTGGGTGGATCAGAGCCACGAAGCCTTGCAGCGTGTTCTGCCAATCATCGAAAAGCACAAAGTCGTGGTGGCGCTGGAGAATCACAAAGACTGGACGCTGGAAGATATGCAGCGGCTGTTTAGAACTTATTCAAACGAATATCTTGGCATTTGTCTGGATTTCGGCAACAACATCGCGCTGCTTGACGATCCGATGGAAGTGATAGAAACGCTCGCCCCTTATGCCCGCTCCACGCACATCAAGGATATGGGCGTGCGTCCGTATGAAGATGGCTTTCTACTCTCGGAAATCCCGTTGGGCACGGGGCTGCTGGATTTGCCGCGCATCGTGTCGGTGCTGCAAAAGGCGAATCCGAAGATCAAGTTCTCGCTTGAAATGATCACGCGCGACCCGCTCAAAGTCCCTTGTATGACTGACGCCTACTGGGCGGTCTTCCCTGAACGTAACGGCAAACACCTGGCCCGGACGTTCAGGCTGGTGCGTGATCATGGCAGCCGCTCGCCTCTGCCCACGGTTTCAAACCTGAGCCGCGAAGAACGCGCGCGAGTGGAAGAAGACAACATCAAAGCGTGCTTCGCATACGCCAACGCAAAGCAGCTCATTGCCTGACGATCAAACCACTAGAGTTCATGCCAACCTCTCATCACATACGTAAGCCATAGAACAACGCAGGCATCGCTGCGCGTGATTGTGGCTGCGATGCGCCTCGCCGCGCGCCAGCAGCGGTCTCATTTTAGTAATCGTATCCATCAACTCTTCGTGCAGTTCATCGGTGTAACCCACTCGTAAGGTTCGGTTGCGATAGCGAACTAAACCATAAGCCGCCGGACGTTGTAGAACTTCTTCAACCAGCAGCAAGTACGCGGCAATCTGCAGCCGGTGCGATTCGTATGGCCTATCGCCGCGCGGCGCGTATCCCGATTTCACTTCGACGGGGATGAGATTGCCTTCCGAATCTTCCAGCAGGTAATCCGGCTTGCCGCTCAATCCCAGCCTTTTCGAAAAAAGCTCCTTGCCCTGGCCCGAAGCGTCTTCATAAACAACTTCCCCTTCCGGCAACCCGCTCTGCCGCCGCAGATAGTTTGCCAGCGCCAGCATCGCCATTGCTGCCAAGCCGAGCAGGCCAACCAGAAATGCCGCCGCAAGTATGAATGGGGAGAAGGCTGAAAGATTCATCTCGACATTTCCGTCACAACCCAGATGAAAGCAATCACCACGAGCAGAACCAAAGCCACAACGCCGAGCTTCTTTCCCGCCCGGTTCAGCCGCCCGGCTTGTGAGACACTGGCTTCGTGCATCGCGTGAAATGCGGTGCCTGTTTCCAAATGAGGACTATCGGCAACTTCGCCGCAGCGTTTCAAGTGCCAGGCTTTCTGGCAGTACGCGAATTCGCCGATTTCGGAAGCAGTAATGATGTGTCGCTGGTTAATTCGTGGCATTTCTTTCGTGATTGAGACCAGTTTTAGGATAGCGAGCAGGAAGATTACGCAACGCGACTGACTATGATGCTTCCCTATCAGGATGGCAATAATCAAGCGCAAGCTCAATCTGCTAAGCATTGACTTTAGGCATCGTTTCCTTACCATCGCGCTACTGGCCACGCGTGCTGTGATTGGCAACTACGAACGCTTGTCTTCGCGCCAGCGATCCCGAGGCGAAAGGGCCGAGATGAGTATGAACAGTCAGAATAGAAAAGATATCAAACCCGGACGCGACGTTTACATCATCCAAAAGCAAGATCAGCAATCCGGCAAAAGCAAGATCAGCAATCCGGAAAGAAGACGCGAGGCATCATGAAGGAGATACTGACCAGTTCCGCTCATCATCCGCGCGGGATCAAGGTGCGCCTTGAAAATGGCGAGGTTGGTAGAGTCCAGGAGATTGTTGAATGAGCAGTCAGGGATTACTTAAAAGGTTAACCGCCACGCCCCACGCCATGTTTCTGCGCTGGCGCGATTTTGGTGCTTCTGAATTTGTCACAGGACAAATAAACGCAAATTTTGGCGCAGAAGCTCGTAAGCCTACGGACGTCCCTGATAAACACGAAGACTGTACGGCTGGGATGCATTGGATAGTAAAGATTGAGTATTACTCGACAATGAAAGTCAGCTTTCCTGGCCACTTACAGGCGCTTTGATTGGCGCGCCAGTTGCTGAATATTATTCGCTCTTCTTATAGGGGTAACCCAGAGATTTCTCAGGGTCAACTATCAATCAACAATCCATAATCAAAAGGAGCAAGTTAATGAAAAAAGCAATTGCAACGTTAGCGCTGGGCATCCTGCTGGCAACAGGGTTCGCGGCTGTAAATGCGCAGACCACACCAGGCGGTGAGATGAAGAAGTCCGGCAGTGAGGCCAAAAAGGCCGGAACAAGTCTGGGACACGATGTTAAAAAAGGGCGCATCGTGCGCGGCGGTAAGAAGTTCGGCCAGCATATAGGCAGGAGCGCAAAACATGTTGGTAAAGGCGTTAAGAAAGCAGCCACTCCGTAGCTTGGCTGAGTTTCCTGAATTATAAAACTTCTGAGCCGAGGGCCGCTGGTCTAGCACTGGCGGCCTTCGTGTTTGCGCTGTTCGCGCCGAAGCTATAATAAATAATGGTTACTCTTCCGTGATATTTACCTCTCCGTAATATTTCAGATATGGAAGGATGGTTTTACACGATCAGCGAAGCTGCGGTGAATAGCTTGGAATAAGCTCCGCACGCGTTGCCGCTGGGCAGTCGTTCGATGATCTGCTTGCGATCTTCAATGCGCCGCCAGTTGAAGCGGACGCACCGACGAAAACGAAGAAAATCGGCAAGACGCAGCGCGCTGGTCAGGTTATTTGAGCGCGGCGAGAATTTATCAACGCAGAATCAATCGAGGTAAAAGATTCAAATGTCTGATTCAAGAGAAACGATTACTACGCACTCGGCGCGAACAGCCATGAACCGTGATCCGGAGGTGCGCACGTGGGTCGAGGAATGGCTCAAGGCGCGCGAGCGCGAAAGGTATCTTGCAGCACAGGAAGGAAGCGAGGAAGCATTCGACAAGCACTGGCCATACATCAAGCCCGAAACGATGCATGAGGGTGCACTTGAAGGCTACGCCGCTTATTTGGCCCAAGCCGAGAGTTAACCGATTGTCGGGTGAAGTTTTTGTATTCGAAGGTAGGGACGATAGTTAGTTAAGCACCGCCATTACAAATCAACAGAAGTAAGTCTGGTAGTTTTTTGCTCACGCCATCAATGCGCCTCCTTCTTTCAGGAGCCATTTCTTCCGTCGCTCGTAATCAGGAATGACTCTCTCAACCGAACGCCAGAACGCGGTATCGTGTCTCTTGAGTTTAAGGTGAACCAGTTCGTGAACAACGATGTAGTCAATGATTTCCGGTGGCAACTTAATCACTCGCCAATGAAAAAGTGGGCGGTCCTCGCTATGTCTTACATTAATTGTATTGACTTACTTTTGGGCTTTGGCGTACATTGTGGTCAAAGTGATATTACGATGCTGGAGGTTGAATTATGGAAACAACAGCTACTTCGAAG
Source organism: Blastocatellia bacterium (assembly GCA_039922135.1). GTDB lineage: Bacteria > Acidobacteriota > Blastocatellia > RBC074 > RBC074 > RBC074. The sequence goes on along the minus strand of JBDSAM010000440.1, from coordinate 3,670 downwards.
GGGCAGATCGTTATTCCTTCTTCCATCCGGCGTAAGCTCGGAATTAAAGAAGGGACTCGGATTCAGATTGAAGTCAACGAAGAAAGGAACGAGATCATTCTGAAGCCAATCACGCGTGAGCACGTGCATAACCTGCGCGGAAGGCTGCAGGGCAAAGGGGTGATGAAATCGTTGCTGGTCGAGAAGAAGCGTGAGAGGAGTTCCTGATGCCAAAGAAGCCCAAAGCTATTGTGCTCGATTCATGGGCTATCGTGGCTTACCTCGATGATGAAGCCGCTAGTGAGCAAGTAGCCGACCTGATTGCTGATGCCAATGAAGACGGGACACCGCTGCTGATGAGCGTCGTCAGTCTTGGCGAAGTCTGGCATCTCATCGCCCGCGGAACTTCGGCAGCGGAGGCAGACCGGAGTCTGACTGATATTCAGCAACTCGGCATCAAGACTGTTGAGGCTGACTGGCAACTTGCGCGTGAGGCTGCAGGACTCAAGGCACGCTACGGGGTGTCATATACAGACGGTTTCGCGGCGGCGCTGGCAAAGCAGATGAAGGCGCATCTCGCCACCGGTGATCCCGAGTTCGCGCAATTGGAGAAAGAGATTCAGATCATCTGGCTGAAGCAGGAATAAATATGGAATCAGAATTAACACGTTGGCATTTCAACCAACCTCAGCGCGGTGCAGTTAACCGCGAACCGATTGTGGGCGAGTTTTTCTCCACTGACGTTATTCGCAATGAGACAGAGGCGCTGGTGCGCGAAAGCATCCAGAATTCGCTGGACGCAGCCCGCAACGGAGAGACTGTGCGTGTCCGGTTCTTTGTTTCCGGCACGTCAGCGGCACTTTCGCCGGAAAGGATGTCGCTTTACATGACGGAAGGCTGGTCACACTTCCTGGCGGAGCGCAACGGTCTCAGAGACCAGCCGGATCAACAGCAACCCTGCCCTTTTCTGGTGATAGAAGACTTCGGCACAACGGGATTGACCGGCAGCATTGAACAGGGCTGGCTTGAGCCTGCTGTCCGCAATCCTTTCTATTACTTCTTCCGTGCAGAAGGTCAATCCGGCAAAAGTGAGCGTGATCGTGGCCGCTGGGGAGTGGGCAAAACGGTCTTTCCCAGATCAAGCCGGATCAAAACTTTCTTCGGCCTTACTGTGCGCCAGGACGATCAACGGCGATTGATGATGGGACGGGCGGTGCTGCGCTCACATTATGTTGATGGCGCTTATTTCGCGCCTGATGGTTTCCTTGGCAAGCATGATGAGGATGGATTTCCATTGCCGGTTTCGGTTTAAGGTCGGAATACCTTTTCACGATGGTAAGTCATTGCATCAGGGTCAGGATCAAACCGGTAAGGAATGCGTAGCTTCTTGCCTTCGATATGCAAAAAACTTTCCTTTTGGAACTCAGATAAACTCCCTTCCTTCAATCGAGACGAAATAACCAATTTCAATGACTCATCGAAAGTGATGAAACCTCTATCAAACGCCCTATCATAAAGAGCATTGAGTGCAATCCCGTTTCGCGGGTCAGCCCGCCTCTCTGTGTTTGCACTCCAGGGAATGATGTGGCTTGCGTTGAGCAAATCCGGGATCGCAATGTCAGATAAAGCACACCGAAGTTCATAGCTGGTCAGCACAGCGGCGCGAAAGAAGCCTTGAACGCGCCTCGTTCTGACAAGTCGTTCAACCTCAGTTGGCCCTTCAGGCAATTCAAGCTCTACGTCTTCTGGTTCAATTATTTGAGATAACAGCTTCTCGTATACAGTTTCTGCATCGGCGGCGATAGCTTCCGAATTTTGCTCAAAGGCCATCCATAACTCACGGTCTGCGCGGCTAACGTTACCCAAAGCGGAGATATTGCGAGCTTTTTGCACGGGATCAAGGCTGGCAAAGTTGCAAGCCTTCATCGCTACCGCCGATGGCGTTCTTCCAAGCGATTGCGCCAATTGAATAATTTCAGGGTTTCGTTGATGAAGCCGCCCAAATGGTGTTCGACAATAGAGCCTGAAAACAACAAGCAGTTCGTCATTCGTCCAAGTCCTGTGTTTTGCCATGGATTTGCTCACGCCATCCTTTTCGTCTTTTCAATGCGACATTCTCGAGCGTGAGCCAAATTGTACCGGATCGTAATGAATACAGTAATGCCCATCTTTTGCCAGATGTGATGTGACCGTCGCGGATGGTTTGTCTGCTACTTGAACGCGGAAGCGGTCGGCGAAGTAATGACTGCCAGACAGCGCAGCATCTACGCTGGCGTGGGCGGGCAGCAGGGCGGTAGGAAAATCATGCAGTTTGGGTGACCGCTGATGGGTGGCGGCGAAGCACGAAGCAAAGAAATAGCGATGCAGGTCAGCAGGAATGTGGAGGCGTGTGCGGTGATTGGAGACTCCTGCCATCTGCGGGTCAAGAAACCAGTCGGGACGATAGTTTACTGTCGGAGTACAGGTAACGAATTCATCTCCCCGGCCTAGCTCTTCCTGTTCCATTTGCGTAAGAGAATCGGTCAGAAGTTGGAACAGTTGCTCGCCATCCTTCTCCCTGGCCGCCTGGAACAGACAATCTGCCGACATTTCGCGCAACCGCGCAATCCAGGCATCGCGGCTGTCTGTTTCGCCGGACAGCCCGCTGCGCAGTCGCGGCAGCCCTGTCAGCACCTGCTTTACGCCGACCGGCGCAGTCAATCTGAGCGTGCCCGGCGTAATCGAACTCAAATCTTCGCGTACTCCCAGAATGACGACGCGATGGCGCGCCTGCGGGATGCCGTGCTGTTCCATCCGCACCACAAAGCGCGAAAGGTCGGTTTGCTGCACTGTGCGTTCATCGTCGGGAAAAAGAGAATAGTTCTTTGTTACGCCGGAATACTCAGCCAGTGGAAACAGGCGGTAACGGTGCGGCGGGGCTGGCTGTGTCCGGTGTTTTCTACGCACCGTGCGCTGTTCACGACGCAATGCTTTGACTGGGTCTTGAAGGTCATCGCAAATACGTTCAAAGATTCGCTGATTATCGAGTGTTGCCGAAAGCAATCCCTTGACGTTCTCCATGATGAACACGGCAGGGCGATGATCGGCGAGGACCTGCAGGTATTCCACGTACAGGTATTGTCGCCGGTCGTCTTCCGCGACATAATCTTCAATGCCCTTGTTTCTTGATCGCCCGACAAGCGAGTAGGCTTGGCATGGCGGTCCGCCAATCAAAACCCACAAGTCTGAGTCGCCAAGCGCCCGGTCAATCCATTGCCGCACGGCAAGAGGCCGTTTCACACCGAGTTCTGCCAGCCGTGCCTCTTCTTTTGCCCGTGCAGCAGCTTGAGGATGACTGTTGAATAGTTTTCTCAGGCGTTTATCAAGTGGAGTCGTCGTGTCGCGAAGAAAAGCGTAATACTCTGATGGGATCTGCCCTTCTGAAAATTGCCGAAAAAAAGCGCGTAGCCGGAGCGTCTGATAGGCAAGAGGTTCTTTTTCAATCGAAAGTTTGACTCGAAAGGGATGTTCGTTATCCGCCGGTTTGAATGCACTGAATCCTTCACTCAGTCCTCCCGGACCGGCGAAGATGTCAATCACCGGAATTGATAAGCAGGCACTCGAGTTTGAAGCCAATCCGATCCAGCCTTGTTTAATTGTTGGTTGATTAACCAGCGCGTGTAGAAATGAAAAAGCCGAAGCTTTCACTTCG
>JBDSAM010000439.1:0-4855 GCA_039922135.1 Blastocatellia bacterium | reverse complement strand
GTTGGAGTATCGTTTTCACACAACAATTCTACTCATTTGACTCGCTTATCTGCGAGTTTCAACCCCTGATTCACATTAAAGCAGGAAGGAAAGATCAAAAGCTTTGGCGCAAGCGTGGAATCAGTAGAAGAAGCACACATTTGCCTGGCGCAAGACGGCCTAAGCTCATTACAGATCATCTTCAATGTCTTTCGCCAGAAACCGATCAGTGAACTGTTCGAAGCAGCCAAAGCCAAGTCGGTGGCGTTGATCGTTCGGTTGCCACTTGCTAGTGGGCTGCTCAGCGACAAGATGACAAAGCAATCCCACTTTACTACCAATGACCATCGCAATTTCAATCGCGACGGCCAGTTTTTCAATGTCGGCGAGACGTTTGCCGGACTTCCGTTTGAGGTAGGCGTTGATTTGGCGGGCGAGTTGCGCCAGCTTGTTCCGGCAGAGATTACGATGGCGCAGTGGGCAATGCGGTGGATTCTGGATCACGACGCGGTCACAGTGGTTATCCCTGGCGCAACAAAACCACAGCAGGTCGCTGACAATGCATCCGCTTCAGACCTCTCGCCACTCGGCGAAGAGGTTCATCATCAGCTTCAGGATTTCTATCAGAAAAAAGTCGCACAGCACATTCGCGGCCCTTACTAACTATTGTGGAACGCTTGGATCAAAACATGACCACCCAATCGCCTCCAATACCCGTCACGAAAAAAGAGATTCTTGGCTGGTGCATGTACGATGTCGCAGACTCGGCATTCACCACAGTTATTGTTACGGCGCTGTACGCCCAATACTTCAGCAAGATCGTCGTCGGCACTCAGTCGCGAGTTCATTTGTTCTGGGGATTCACGGCGGGTCCGGATTTGCTCTGGGGGGGGGCGGCTGGCGTGTCCGAAGGGATCGTGGCTTTAGCCGCGCCGATTCTCGGCGCAATCGCGGATTTTTCAGGTAGCCGCAAAAAGTTCCTTGTCGCCTGCGCCTTAACGATAATCTTCTTCACTGGCGCGCTCTATTTTGTCGGACCAGGCATGGTCTGGCTTGGATTGGTACTATACATCATCGCCAACATCGGGTTTGCAGGAGGTGGCATTTTCATTGATAGCTTTTTGCCTGGCATTTCGAATGAGTCAAATGTCGGGCGTATTTCGGGGCGAAAATGGGCGCTTGGTTATCTGAGCGGATTGGTCAGCCTGGCTCTGTGCATTCCGCTGGCTGATAGTGTGATTGAAAATCCCACGCCTCACCAACTCTCAGTCGCTCGGCTAATACCGGTTGTTGTGGCGGTTTATTATACGATAGCTGTAATTCCGACCCTCCTCTTCCTCCGCGAGCGAAGCGTCAAGCAGCCACTGCCACCGGGTGGAAATTACCTGAAGGTTGGCTTTCGCCAGTTCGCGCGCACGCTGGGCCAAATTCGCCGGTATCAGGATTTGTTTAGGCTGCTCATCGCCTTTCTTATCTACAACGATGGCGTAGTAACCGTCATCTACTTCGCGGGGTTGTATGCCAGCAACACGCTTAAGTTCTCCGTCAAGGAATTCGTCATCCTGCTTGTGGTCATGAATGTAGTTGCGGCGGCGGGTGCATTTGCCTTTGGCTGGATTGCTGACCGTATCGGCCAGAAACGTACGATCTTCATTTCGCTCACGATCTGGCTGACGGCGGTAGTTTCAGCCTACTTCATCTACTCGAAGATCGGTTTTTATGTAGTCGCCGGACTTGTCGGCATTGGCATGGGATCCTGCCAATCGGTTTCGCGCAGTCTTTTCGCCTTGTTTACGCCAAAGGAGAAGGCTGCTGAGTTCTCCGGTTTTCTGGGCATTGCGGGCAAGGCACTTGCCTTCCTCGGCCCAACCGTCTTTGGCCTGATCTCGGATCGAACTGGCAGCCAGCGCCCGGCAATTCTTTCGATCGGCGCATTTTTCATTATCGGCGCGATCTTGCTTTCCTTCGTCAACGAAAAACGCGGCATGGCGGCGGCGCGCACCCCGGTTACAGCGCAAGGCTGATTTGCCAGTGGCAGAAGGGACCGTGCCGCGCCTTTGCTCCCTAACGATTGCTTGCGCCCATGTCTGAACTTGGCTAGAGTCTTAATCGTTCGTCATCATTACACGCGCTATGCCAATTGCCGAAGGAACTCGTCTTGACCGCTATCAAATCCTCTCGCCTATCGGGGCGGGAGGAATGGGCGAAGTTTACCTAGCGCAAGACTCCAGGCTAGGGCGCAAAGTCGCCATCAAACTTCTCCCGCCTCATTACACGCAAGACCCTGAAAGGTTGCGACGCTTCGAACAGGAAGCCTTCGCCGCATCATCGCTGAATCATCCCAACATCATCACGATCTACGAAATCGGAGAGGCTGAGGGCAGGCACTTTATTGTCACGGAGTTCATCGAAGGCCAGACGCTGCGGCGGCGATTAGCCGCTGGCAGAATTCCAGCCAACGAAGCATTGGAGATAGCCACACAGGTCGCTGGAGCACTGGCAACCGCGCATAACGCAGGCATCATTCATCGGGACATCAAGCCGGAGAACTTGATGATCAGGCCCGATGGTTATGTAAAGATCCTGGATTTCGGCTTGGCCAAATTGACTGAAAAGATGGTCAATGCCGAGCTATTCGAAAACCATCTGGATTCTGAAGAATTTCGAACGCATGCGGCTGTTGACGGCGAACCGGATGAAACGTCGCCTGTGGAGGTTGGCGGAGCCGTGCAAAGTACGGCTCCGCTTTCGGCTGTGGACGAAACCATGCCGGGCATTGTCATGGGCACGGCTCAATATATGTCGCCGGAACAAGCGCGCGGGCTGCGCGTAGACTGGCGTACGGATATCTTCAGCTTTGGCATCGTGCTTTATGAAATGCTGGCCGGGCACGCGCCATTCAGTGGCAGTTCACCCAAAGAGATTATCGCCACGATTCTGCAAACTGATCCGCCGCCGCTCTCGCGCTATCTGCCCGAAGCGACTGAATCGTTGGAATGGATTGTCTCGAAAGCTTTAGTCAAAGACCGCGAGGAGCGGTATCAGACCGCAAAGGAGATGCTCAACGACTTTAAGCGGCTTCAACGACGTTTAGAAGTCGAGCAGGAAATTTCGCGTACGCGGACATCTCAAAGTGGCAAAACCGGAACCAGATCCAATCCCGGACAGGACACACGGCTGAGTGGAAACCCTACGCAGGAGCTGACTATAAACACAAGCAACACGAGCGTGATCAGCAACACTCAATCGAGCGGCCTTTTCGCGCACCTGTCCGGCAACGGCCAGCGCAACAAGTTTGGCAATCCGATATTCATCACGCTGGCCACAGTCACCTTGCTGGCAGTCAGTTTCAGCCTCTATCAATTTATTTCCTCTCGTTCAGCCACCGGTTCGCCGTTCCAATCTATGCAGGTGCGGCGGTTCACATCCAGCGGCAAAGTGACGCGGGCCGTCATCTCGCCCGATGGCAAATATGTCGTTCACGTACTAAGCAACGCTGGCAAACAGACTCTGCTGGTGCGGCAGGTAACACCGTCGGACAACGTCGAGGTAGTTGCGCCAGGCGATGTCACCTATCGTGGATTGACCTTCTCGCGCGATGGAACGCACGTCTACTATGTCTTGGCGGAACGCAACGATCCGATTTCATCGCTCTACCAGGTTCCAGTGCTAGGCGGTACGCCACGCAGAATTCTGCGCGATATTGATTCTCCGGTTGCCATTTCGCCTGACAGCAAACAGCTAGCCTTCCTGCGCCGCGTGCGTGGCCAGGGTGAAGATCAGTTGCTGCTGGCCAATGCTGACGGTGGAAATATCCGCGTACTGGTTTCGCGCAAAGGGGCGGACTTCTTCAGCATCAGTGGTCTGGCATGGTCTCCTGACGGAAAGAGCGTGGCCTGCTTTGCAGGTTCGAACACTGGCGGGCGGCACACTCACCTGGCTGAGTTCAACGTCGCCACCGGCCAGGACAAACTAATCTCTTCGCAGAACTGGTCGAATGTTGGCCGCGTATGGTGGCTTCGCGACGGCAGAGGGCTGGTCGCCACAGCGGCAGAGCAAGGTTCGCCGCTGGCGCAGGTCTGGTTTTTCCCTTACCCCAAAGGCACGCCGCGCAAAATCACTAACGACCTGAATGATTACCGCGATGCCAGCGTGACCGACGACGCGCGCGCGCTGGCAACAATTCAATCCGAAGCAAACGTCAATGTCTGGCTGCTGCCCTCAGGAAATAATGCAGGTGACACATTGCGCGCCCGGCAGATCACAGAAGGCTTCGGCCATCGCAGCGGAGACCGTGGATTGACATGGCTGCCGAATGGAAACTTGATTTACATCTCGCGAGCCAGCGGCAGCCAGGACATCTGGATGATGGATCAAAATGGAAAATCGCAACAACAACTGACAACCCCGGAAACCCGAGCGGAAACCTATCCCTCGGTTTCGCCCGATGGCCGCTACATCGCCTTTTCGTCGAATCGCACGGGCAATTCCAATATCTACCGTTTGGATATAAACAGCGGTGATCAATTGCAATTGACTAAAGGCCCCAGCGAAGAGTTCCCGGCAATATCAGCCGATGGCAAATGGGTTATCTATACTGCAACCACTTCAAGCAAATTCACCTTGTGGAAGGTGCCGATTGATGGGGGACAGCCTGTCCAGTTGACCGACAAGCTTTCCACCTGGCCAGCCATTTCGCCCGATGGCCAACACATCGCCTGCTGGTATCGTCAGGAATCGAATGCCCCCTGGCAAATCGCCATCCTCTCTATCAATGGTGGCGAACCGGAAAAGGCCATAGACGTACCGACCACGGCTGATTGGAACATCCCGATCCGCTGGACGCCTGATGGCAACAGCATCAGCTATGTGGATA
>JBDSAM010000438.1:0-3381 GCA_039922135.1 Blastocatellia bacterium | reverse complement strand
GTTTTGTTAGCAGGAATCCTCGGAGGCCTGATCGCATTCGTCTGGAGTTCGGTCGTTCACATGCTGCCTACCGGCAAGATGGGCTTGAGCGTGCTGAACGAGAAAGAAGACGCCGTGGTGGCCGCGCTCAAAGGCAGCAATGCAGAGGATGGACTGTACTTCTTCCCCGGCATGAATATGAGCAAGAGCATGACGGCTGAGCAGCAGGCCGCATGGGACGCGAAATACAAGGCAGGCCCAGTGGGGCTGCTGCTTTATCATCCGACCGGCGGCGACGCGATGTCTCCGAAACAATTACTGATCGAACTGCTGGCGACGCTGCTCTGCGGGCTGATCGCGGCATTTGTGCTGGCTTCGACCGTCGGGTCTATTAGCAGCCGTGCGATTCTGGTTGGGCTGATGGGCTTGTTCACATGGTTCGCGATCAGCGTTTCGCAATGGAACTGGTACAAATTCCCGCTCGGCTTCATTGCGGTAGACGGCCTGGATCAAGTGATCGGTTGGCTGCTGGCCGGATTTTTGATGGCCAAGATGATCAAACCGGCCAGATGAGATTCGTGAAGTATGGAAGCTTTTGATTTTCACTCACGGACGCGCGTGATCTTCGGTGCGGACGCAATTAAGCGTTTGCCCCAGGTCGCGCGCGAACTTCATTTCAACCGCGCCTTGCTGGTCGCCGATTCGGGAATGGTGGAGTGCGATTATGTTGAACAGGCAACAATATTGCTTGCTTCAGCCAGCATCGCCGCCTTCCCTTTTCACGATTTCGGCGAAAACCCTGACACGCAAATGATCGAGGCCGGTCGCGCGTTCGCGGCTTTGCACGACGTGGATTCAATCATTGCGCTGGGCGGCGGCAGTTCGCTGGATTGCGCTAAAGGCATCGGCTTCATGCTGGCGGGCGGCGGCCAGATGCGCGATTACTGGGGACACGGCAAGCTGTCGGCAAAGTTGAACGCCGAACCGATGCTGCCCCTAATGCTTCCTATGATTGGCATTCCAACGACCGCAGGCACGGGCAGCGACGCGCAAAGTTACGCTCTGATCTCCGACGCCGAAACCCACGACAAGATGGCCTGCGGCGACGATCTGGCCGCATTCAAAACCGTGTTGCTCGACCCGCAATTGACAGTCACAATGCCGCGCAGCTTGACCGCCATTACGGGTTTCGACGCCATCTCGCACGCTGTCGAATCTTTCGTCACGAAAAGGCGCAATCCAATTTCTGACTTATTTGCCCGCGAAGCCTGGCGCTTGCTGGAAGCCAATTACGAACTTGTGCTTGCCCAACCCACCGACATGGAAGCACGTGGCGCAATGCTGCTGGGTTCGTATTACGCAGGCCTTGCGATTGAAAATTCGATGCTTGGCGCAACACACGCCTGCGCCAATCCATTGACGAAAAATTACAACACGACGCACGGCGTGGCGATTGGCTTGATGTTGCCGCACGTCGTGCGCTGGAATAAAGACGTGGCCGGCGGGCGATACAAGCAACTGGCAATGATTGCCGGGCTTGCCAGCGCAGATGCGGACAAAGCGAACGCGGTTGAAAGTTTAGCGCGACGTTTGGAACAATTACGAAATGCGGGAGAATTGCCGAATCGTTTAGCGGCAATCGGCGTCGCCAAATCTGATCTGCCCAGGTTATCGGAGGAAGCTGCCAAGCAATGGACGGGCGGCTTCAATCCCCGCGATTGGAATTTTGAAGGGGCTATGGAGGTCTACGAAAAAGCGTTATGAGTTTGTTAAAACCACTGAGCAATAAGAGCGAAACCAATTCACCGCAGAGGCGCAGAGAAAGCAGAGACAACGCGGAGAAGAAAAAAAAGACTCTGCGTTTCCTCCCCGTTCTCTGCGCCTCTGCGGTGAAGAAGGCGCTTGCGGGTCTTGCCTTTCTTCTGATCGCTCTCTTCCCTTCCCTTATCTCTCACTCTCAAACCGCCGATTCATGGCCGCAGTTTCGCGCCAACTACAATCTGACGGGCGTTTCGCCTTCGACCGTGCCCGATACGCTGAAGCTACTGTGGACGTACGAAGCGGGCGAATCCATCGAATCATCCGCAGCTATCGCCGATGGAACGGCTTACGTCGGCAGCGGCACGGGCGACCTGCACGCCGTGGATTTGTGGACTGGCAAAGCAAAATGGAAGTACAAAACCAAGGAAGCCGTTATGGAATCGTCACCGGCGGTTGGCGGTGGAATGGTTTTCATCGGTGATTCAGACGGCACCTTTCACGCCGTCAACGCTGCGACTGGCAAAGGCGTATGGACGTACAAAACCGACGCTGAAATCAAATCTTCGCCGGTCATTGTCGGCGACAAAGTCCTGATCGGTTCGTATGACGGCAGTCTATATTGCTTCCAGGTGCGCGACGGTAAAACCGTGTGGCGGTTCAAGACGGAAAACTACGTTCACGGCACGCCTGCCGTCATCAATGGCGTCGCCTATTTCGCGGGCTGCGACGAAGTCTTTCACGGCATCCGCATCAGCGACGGCAAAGAGGTCACCAAGATTCCGGCTGGCGGCAACACGGCTTCATCCGTAGCCACCAACGGCACGGCGTTCTACTTCGGCAACTTCAACAACGAAGTCGTCAGCCTGAATCTGCGGACGGGCCGCCAGACGTGGAAGTACACGCACCCGCAGCGCCAGTTTCCTTTTTATTCCTCCGCCGCACTGGACAACGGCAGAGTCGTCATCGGCGGCCGCGACAAGATGGTGCACTGCCTGAACGCGGCAACTGGAAAAGCATTTTGGACATTCACCACTCGCGCCCGCGTTGAATCTTCACCAGCCATTGCGGGCGGAAGGGTCTACATCGGATCGAACGATGGGCGCTTTTACGTTTTGGATTTGATGAAAGGCACAAAGCTGTGGGAGTTCAACGCGGGCGGCGCACTATCGGCTTCACCAGCAATCGCTGGCGGGCGCATCGTCATTGGCGATCAGAACGGCAAGCTCTACTGCTTCGGCGCTTGAGAACCGTGCTATAAACATCCCGCGCCGCTGGCGCTCAAATCCAGTTAAATTGCTTGAGGTGTAGGGATGCCGGATCAATCCACTCAACCAACAGACAAGCCGACCGTTTTCATCAGCTACAGCCACAAAGACGAAGTCTGGAAAGACCGTCTGATTCCCCAACTGAAAGCGCTGGAACAAGCGGGCCGCATCACCGTCTGGAACGACCGCAAAATTGACGGCGGCGACAAATGGTATCCCGAAATCATAGAGGCAATGGAACGCGCCGCCGTCGCTGTCTGCCTGATCTCGCCGGATTACTTATCCTCTGATTTCTGCATCAAAGAAGAAGTCCCCTACCTGCTGGACCGCTGCGAAAAAGACGGACTGATCTTTCTGCCGTTGCTGGTACGGCAAT
>JBDSAM010000437.1:0-6065 GCA_039922135.1 Blastocatellia bacterium | reverse complement strand
CCCGCCGTTCCCGACCCTGCGATGGTTGTGATGATGCCCACCCCAGCAGACACTTTGCGCACGCGATTGTTGCCGCGATCAACAAAGTACAGATTGCCCGCCGCGTCATAAACTGCTCCACCTGGTTGGGCGACGCGGGCGGCGGTCGCCAAACCGCCATCGCCAGAGAAGCCGGATACGCCGGTTCCGACGATTGTGCTGATCTTGCCGTCAGCCGCGCTGACACGGCGGATTCGATAATTTAGGTTGTCGGTGATTATCAGATTTCCGTCTTTGTCGAATGTCACATTGAGCGGCGAATTCAGCGAAGCCTCGGTTGCTGGTTTGTCGTCCCCGTTAAATGTCGCATTCCCATTCCCCGCGACGGTGCTGATCTTGCTGTCGGCCAATGTGATTTTGCGAACGCGGCTGTTGCCGAAGTCGGCAAAGTAAATGTTGCCGTCTTTATCCAGCGCTACCCCATAAGGAAAATTCAGGCTGGCATCAGTGGCCGGGCCACCATCGCCGCCGTATGCCGCACTGCCGTTTCCAGCAATCGTGCTGATCTTGCCGTCAGCGGCTGTGACCTTGCGAATGCGGTTGTTGCCGCTGTCAGCAAAGTAGAGATTGCCTGCGCCATCGAAGGCCATGCCAAGCGGATTGGCCAGAAGCGCAGAAGCGGCCAGGCCGCCATCGCCGCTGAAACCGGGCATGCCAGGGGTTCCGGCGATTGTGGTAATGACACCGTTGGATGCGACCTTGCGAATAGCGTGGTTGTCGTAATCGCCGATGTACAGATTCCCCGCGCCATCAAATGCAATCTGCCAGGGGCGCGACATCCGCGCGGCGGTGGCTTGCCCGCCATCGCCCAGCGTGCCGGGAACGCCGTTGCCTGCAACTGTGATCAACACAGCTTCAGGCAACGAACGTACTATCACTGACGCGCGAGCAACGTTTCCTGCCGCATCCAATGCCGTCACTGTAATCAGATTATTGCCAGGCGACAACGGTATGCCCGTCGCCGTCCATCTGCCGGTCGTGGCGGAATAAGTAGCAGTGCCTGCCGCACCACGATCCGTTTGCCAAGTCACCGACGTGACTGCGTTGTTGTCCGTCGCCGTGCCCGCCAGATTGATCAATCCACTGGTGTTTGGAATAGTTGGTGGAACCGCTGGATCTGTAATCGCCAGCACAGGCGCATCCACATCTATCCATGCTGCTTGAATAATTGTGAATGTATGTCCGGCGATTGTGGCCGTGGCCGTGCGCGATGCGAAGGTCAGATTTTCATCGGCTTGAAAACTGGCCGTCCCATCGCTGCTGCCGCTGCCGGTCACGCGCAACCACGAAGCGTTGCTTGCCGCTGTCCAATTACATCCTGACGGCGACGCTTTGACATTGACGATGCCGTTGGCCGCACTGGCTGCCACGTTACGCGTGGCAGGCGATAGCGAATACGAACAACCGCTGTTGTTAATTACCGTTCGCCAAACGCCGCGTCCGTGCGTGAAGGCGTAGACCGAGGTCACGCCTCCCGCGATGTTGACCTGCAACGCTTCGGTAATGACATTCGGAAAGCCCGTTGTTTCGACCGCCCAGTTCTCCCCTCCATCGTTGGTCACAAACACGCCGACATCCGTGCCGACGTACAGCCGCGCCGTGTTCGACGGGTCAATGGCAATCGAATGCACCGGCACATCCGGCACACCGTTCTGGCTCCCCTGCCGGTCTATCGCGCTCCAACTCTGCCCGCCGTCGGTCGTGCGGTAAACGTGCGCTCCGCCAAAGGTCGAATAGGTGGCATAGGCAATGTCTTTGTTGTTCGGATCGAAGGCGACAGAAGAGACATAACCACCGCGCACCTGCACCGCGGGCCAACTGGTCAAAGCGGTCGAGGTCAGCGCGGTACTATTGCGCAGAATGTAGCCGTCGGCCATTCCCACCAGCATCCGATTGGAATCAGTCGGCGCAATGGCGATGGAGCTAACCAGTTCATCGCCCGCCGTGATGGCGCTGGCGCGCTCCCAAATTGCGGCGCTTGTCGTCGTCCGCCATAGATATGCGCCGCCCGTCCACAGCCGCTGTGAATCACTTGGATCCATTACAAACGGGGTAATGAACTGCCCGTCGTCGCTTAATCCCAACGTAGCATTGCCGAAAGTGATGCCGCCGTCAGTGCTTTTGCGGAAAGAGAATCCGGTGTACGAGGCAAACAGAATATTGGGATCGAACTGGTCAACCGCGGCGTAACCGCCGTCACCACCGTTGATCATCTTCCAACCATTGATGCCCGCGCCATCCGTACCCAGCAGCGTGCCATTATCCTGTGTGCCTCCGAAATAGCTTTTGCCATCGGGCATCACCGCGCCGTTGTAAAACTGCGTCACGCCGTAATTGTTGTTCAGGTTTGTCCACTTGACGGCGACTTGCGCATAGTTGCAGACGCTTGTGGGGGACGTGGCGACGGCAGCGCGCGCGTTGTTCGTGCGGAACAGCCCGCCGTCATTGCCCAGATACATAATCTGATTGGCCGCGCCGTCATACCTCGGATGGAAGACGATGGCGTGCTGGTCGGGATGGATCGCGCCCAGTTCGTAATAATTGTTGAGATAAGCCGGCCCGCCAAAGCCCCAATTCACGCCACCATCGTCGGATCGCGCCACATCAATGCCACCCACCCAGACGCGGTTTGAATCAACCGGATCAACGGCAATGACCAGATCATAAAATCCCTGTCCAACATACCCATCTTCAAAGCCATAGCCGCAATCCGTCGCCACCGCCAGCGGCGGAATCGAGAGAATCGCGCGGTTGATCTTGTTGGCGCTGGTATTGCGGACTTGCGCATTCCAACTGTCAGACGCGCCTCCGGCGTTGGAGCGGAAGACGGCATAAAGCGAATTGGAAAATTGATTCCGCTCGATGCTGGTCGCCAGCGCGTAAACAACCTCCTGATTCGACGGCGCAATCGCCAAACTGGTGCGTCCCATGCCTGTTTCGGTCAGAACCGACTCCCAAGTCCCCGCGCCGCTGGCGTCGGCGTTGCGATAGACCGTCGCCTGTTCGCTGTTGCCACAAGCGGTAAAGACAACGTCGGTCGGCTTGTCCGTTCGCAAAGCCAAATCCAGACATCCTGCATTCACCGTCACGCCGCGCGGCCCAATCGGATCCAGCACTTTGGTCCACGTCACCCCGCCATCGGATGAGCGCATCACGCCTGTTTGGGTGGCTGCATAAAGCCGGTTTTTATCAATGGTACTTACAGCCAGTTTGTTGACGTAATAAAAATCCGTTGTCGTCGTCCCCTGAAGTCGCGCCCACGTTGCGCCGCCGTCCGCCGTTTTGAAGATGCCTGCGCCACGAAAGTCGAACTGCGTGTCATTCTCTGCGCCGTAAACGCCTTCGCCTGTCCCGACATAAATCACGTTCGGATTGCCTGGTTCGAAAACCATCGTGCTGACGGTGATGTTGGCGATCAGATCAGAGATTGGCGTCCACAATCCACCAGCGTTGGTGGACTTCCAGACGCCGCCTGAAACGCCTGCTGCATACATCACGTTCGTATCTTGCGGATTGATCAGAATGGCCCGCGTACGCCCGCCAATATTGCCAGGCCCAAGCGGCGTCCATCCTGCTGTGGGAACTGCGGCTTCTTTGCTCAAACGAAATGATGTGGCCTCTGCCGGAGTTAAAAAACGATTGAGTGAAGTCGAAAACTGCGGCATCTGGCGCATCTGTTCCTGCGCCTGAAAGTACTCTTCGACGGGCAAAACTTTTTCGCCCGCAGGCAGACGTTTCTTCTTGAAGAATTCCGCGGCCTCGCGCGGCTTGTCGAAGCCCTCTTCTGACTCTTCACCAAAAACCCGATTGTCCAGCAGCTTGAATGACGGCCATTCCAGCTTCGCTTCGTCGTCTTGCTTGACGGCTATCTGTACGCCATCCCGTTCCAGCTTTTGCGGGGCTTGTTCTGCCCGCTTCTTTGGCGACCGCTTTGCTTCTCGCCCATCTTTCGCCCGCTCTTCCTGATGATGCTTTTTCGCTTTCTCAGCAATTTCCCGCGCCCGTTCCGTTTGTCCCTGTCGAAACTTGCCTTCGACTAAAGCCGATGCGCGTGGCAACAGAATGCTCGCAGTAACTCCGGCAACCAGCATCAGAGTGACAGACAGAATGATGAATAATCTTGTGCGATTGGCCGAAACTGGCATGCGATGAGTCTCCTTGGAATATTGTGCGAGCTTATAAATGGCGCGCAAGTAAGTCAGTGGTTCAGGCTTGCGGCACTATGCGTTCGACTTCGATAACTCCGGCGACGCGGCGTAATGCGTTACTGACGCGGTCCAGGTGTTTGACGTCCATTATGTCCACGGTCAATTCGATCCGGCGCAAACCATCAGTGGCATCATGCTCATCGGTATTGGCCGCGCGAATATTGGTCTTGGCGTCAGCCACAGCGTTGGTCAGCGCGGCCAATTGGCCGGTGCGATCTTCTGTTTTCACCGCCAACTTGACGGCATATGGCTCGCCTTGGCCTTCGCCTACCCACATCACTTCGATGATGCGTTCTCGGTTAATCATCAAGCTGGCCACGTTCTTGCAGCGTTGGGCGTGGACGCCAACGCCTTTGCCCAGCGTGATGTATCCGATTACTTCTTCGCCGCGAATCGGATTGCAGCAGGGCGCGCGATAGACCATGACGTTATCAATTCCCTTGATCGCAATGCGGTCATCGCCCAGCTTCAGCGCGCGTTTGACGACCTTGGTCATCTGCTCCAGGCGGCCGGCCTCAGCCTTGTCCAGCTCTTCCAGCTTCTCCGCCGGTATCAGCTTCGCCAGTGAAGACTTGGCCAGCAATTTTCCGTATCCGATGGCGGCATACATATCTTCGAGTTTCGGATACCCATTTTCGGCCCGGTATTTTGCCAACAGCGGATCGTCCAATACCTTCTTTGGCTTCAGTCCCAGGCGGCTGGCCTCTTTCTCAAACAGCTTGCGCCCAATCTCGACGGAATCTTCACGCTGGCGCAAGGCGACGTAATGTTTGATCTTGTTGCGGGCGCGCGAGGTGACAACGAACTTCAGCCAGTCGCGATTCGGTTTTTGATTCGGGCTGGTCAGAATTTCAATCTGGTCTCCATTCTGAATTTGGTAATGCAAAGGAACGATGCGACCGTTGACTTTTGCTCCGGTGCATTGATCGCCGATTTTGGTGTGAATGGCATAGGCGAAATCCACAGGCGTGGCTTGGCTGGGCATCTGTATGACCTTGCCGTTGGGCGTTACGGCATAGACTTCTTTGGGATACAGATCCAGCTTCAGCGTATCCATGAAGTCGCGAGCGTCCACATCCTCCTGCGTTTCTACCCATCGCCGCAGCCACTTCATCATTTCGACTTCGCTATTGTCCTTGCCCTTGCCCTCTTTGTATTTCCAGTGCGCGGCAATACCCTCTTCGGCGATACGATGCATCTCTTCGGTGCGAATCTGCACCTCGAAATGATGACCTTCTTCGCCGATGACCGACGTGTGAAGAGATTGGTAGCCATTCTCGCGCTTGTTAGCAATGAAGTCCTTGATCCTGTCTTGAAACGGTTTCCAGTATTCGTGCATGACGCCCAACGCCGAGTA
This sequence comes from Blastocatellia bacterium, assembly GCA_039922135.1. Taxonomy (GTDB): domain Bacteria; phylum Acidobacteriota; class Blastocatellia; order RBC074; family RBC074; genus RBC074. Next base: position 461 of record JBDSAM010000437.1, on the reverse strand, counting down.
ACAATCGCGCAAGTCGGGCACAATGATGCGGATGGCAGCCAAGTCGTAGACTTTGTCCAGCGGGATGTTCTGCTTCTTCAATTTGAGATAGATGCTATAGAGCCGTTTGATGCGCCCATCAATACGCAGAAAAGGCACGCCGCTTTCCATCAACCGTTCAGCGATACGCGTACGAACTTCTTCTAGAAACGCTTCGGTTGAAACCCGTCGGCTTTCGACATCTTCTTTCAGGTTTTTGTAACTGTCGGCTTCCAGGTATTGAAAGGCGAGGTCTTCCAGTTCAGCGCGAATCTTGCTCATGCCCAACCGGTGAGCAATCGGCGCGTAAACGTCCAGCGTCTCCTGCGCGATGCGGCGGCGCTTATCGGGCCTCAGGAATTGCAACGTCTGCATGTTATGCAGACGGTCGGCCAGTTTGACCAGCACAACGCGGATGTCGTCCACCATCGCCAGCACCATCT
>JBDSAM010000436.1:0-6437 GCA_039922135.1 Blastocatellia bacterium | reverse complement strand
AGTTTCTTTTGAACTGAACTGGCGACCAACGCTTCGTGGCGGTTTCAGGAACCAAGTAACACACGGTCTACCAGCTCAGGAACGTGTCCAAAATACTGCGGTTGGACAACAGAGGGAACATACAAGTCAAAGCGATCTGCGATCTGGCGCATTCGCGCGGCGCAAAGGTCAAAGTGATTTTCGAGAACGCCCACCTGACCGATGAACAGAAGATCGCCGCCTGCAAACTATGCGATGAAGCCGGAGTTGACTGGGTGAAGACCTCAACCGGATTTGCCCCGACCGGCGCGACCATCGCCGATCTCAAGCTGATGCGCGCGAATGTTAGCGACAGGGTGCAGGCCAAAGCCGCGCACGGCGTGCGAACTTTGGCGGCGGCATTGGACATGATCGAAGCTGGCGTCACCCGCATTGGCGCAACCGCGACCGCCACGATGTGCGACGACTTCGTTAAATGGCGCGCGGGTGAACTGAAGCTTGAACGGGCTGAATCGGCAGGCTAGTCAGCTTTTATGGAGAATCGAGCAAGATGGAATCAGATAGATACAAAGCGGCGATGGTGGAGATGGATCGGCTTCTGAATGAGATTGACGACACAACATCCGAAGAGAGAGCCGCGCTCCTCTATGCCTTGATTGAAAATCAGCAGGCAATCATAACGGAGGAACTTCAGCAGTACCGAAAACGATGTGAGAGCCTGTACAAGAGCGCGGAGCGTTTGGCGTGCGCAGCTTCGCACACAGAAATCCTTCCTGACGATTGGGATGCTTTGAAGATCTCGGTTGCAAATTCCGCGCAGGACTTCCAAGAAGAGTGAAATGAGCTTCCATAATTGTCGGCAATTGAGCACGCTGATAAAGCTGAGGCAACGCAACAATACAAGATCAGCCAATACAATCGTGGACATGAAAAGGGAACTGCAAGCTATGCCGACGGCAGCTAGTTTGAGTAATGATGGACTAGCTGTAACTGATTGGAATGAATGGAGGCGGCGATCGGAATCGAACCGATGAATAAAGGTTTTGCAGACCTCTGCCTTACCACTTGGCTACGCCGCCTGATAGAGAACTTTTAGTGCAAAGAGTGATTTCGACCAATATTGACAGGCTCAAAATCACGAGAGAGGCTTGATGAGCGGCCCCGAAACGAGCGCGTATGCTCCCATAGATCACTAGCCCCGTCAAGACCCTCAACATAAATCGTTCAACGCTTTGATGAGTTTGAAATGTGCTTCGAATCGTGCGAAGTTTCGCGGCATAAAGGGGGAAAACAATGCGCGTGATGAAATGTTTGCTGCTTGGAATTTTACTTCTTGGTGTTGTGCGTGCTTCGGTCTTAGTCGGGCAAGTGGATAATTCCAAATCGAAGGTCTTGGCGAAAATTCTGGCTCAATCTCAACAACTCATCCTGGTAACGACCAAAGACTGGAACGCGGTGGACGGCGAACTGCTTCGATATGAACGCGTGCCCAACGAGCGCGCGCCAACTGAGCAAGTGTGGCGGGCCGTAGGCGATAAAGTTGCCGTCGTCGTCGGGCGCAGCGGAATGGCGTGGGGCAGCGGATTGCATGGTGTCCCCACAACGTTGGCTAAAGCAGGTGACCCAATCAAAAAAGAAGGCGACGGGCGTTCACCAGCAGGCGTGTTTACGCTGAGTTCGGCTTTTGGTTATGCGCCAGTGGAACAGGCTACTAACGTGAAATTGCCTTACATACAGGCTACGGCGACGCTGGAATGCGTGGATGATTCGCGCTCAGCCAGCTACAACCGTCTAGCCGAACGGGGCAACGTCCCCAATCCTGACTGGAAAAGCTCGGAACAGATGAGGCGCGATGACGAGTTGTATCGCTGGGGTGTGGTGGTGGATCACAACGCGATCAAACCACAACCGGACGCGGGGTCATGCATCTTCCTGCACATCTGGAGCGGGACAGGGAAAGGAACTGCTGGCTGTACGGCAATGGAAGCGGCGAAGATGGAAGAGTTGTTATCGTGGTTCGATCTGAAAAAGAAACCCGTGCTGGTCCAATTACCACAGGCTGAGTTTGATCGTTTGCGCGAATCGTTGGGCTTGCCACGCTAAACAGCTTGCCCGGCGGCGAGCCCTGACGCCCACGCCCATTGGAAGTTGAATCCGCCCAGTTGACCCGTCACGTCAACGATCTCGCCAATGAAAAACAGGCCTGCAACGCGGCGTGATTCCATCGTCTTTGATGACAATTCATCTGTATCCACGCCGCCTGCCGTGACTTCGGCCTTGCGATAGCCTTCTGTTCCGTTGGGCGTGATTTGCCAGCGATGAATTTTTTCGGCAATCGCGCGCAACTCTTTGTTTGAATACTGTCGCATTGGTTTGGATTCAGCTTGAATCTGCGTCCAGGCTTGGGCGAAACGTTGCGGCCAGTATTGGCTGAGCAGCGTTTTCAGTTCTTTCAAGCTGTTGCGTTCCGCGGCGAGTAACTCTTCGGCGTTTCCATCCGGCAGCAAGTTAACCTCAATTGCTTCGCCAGAATTCCAATAGGAAGATATTTGCAGGATGGCTGGGCCGCTCAAGCCTTGATGTGTGACCAGGATATTTTCGCGGAACTGCCTATTACGCAGATTGACCAATGCATCCACCGAAATTCCGCTGATGGAGGTGAAAACATTCCGGTCTTGTTCCGCCAGCGTGAAGGGAACCAGCGCCGGTTTGGTCTGCACGATCTTTAGGCCAAATTGTCGTGCCAGCCGATAGCCGAAATCGGTTGCGCCCATCTTCGGAATCGAAAGCCCGCCTATTGCCACGACCAGGGATTGACCTTCAAAGCGTCCTTGATTCGTTTCAACAATGAATGTGTTGCCGAGTTTGCCGACGGATTGGACTTGGCAATTAGTGCGAAGTTCAACGCGAGCGCTGCGACATTCTTCCAACAGCATCTGCACAATTTGTTGCGCGCTGTCGTTGCAGAACAACTGGCCGAGCTTCTTTTCGTGAAAGGCGATCTTATGGCGTTTGACCAGCGCGATGAAGTCGTGTGGTGTGAAGCGAGCGAGCGCCGATTTATGGAAGTTCGGATTGCGGCTGATGAAATTATCCGGCGCGGTATGCAGGTTGGTGAAGTTGCAGCGTCCGCCGCCACTGATCAGAATCTTTTTGCCAACTTTTTCCGCGTGTTCAATTAGCAACACCGAACGCCCGCGCTGGCCTGCAGTCAGCGCGCAAAACAATCCGGCAGCGCCACCACCGATGACAATCACATCTTTTTTCATTGAGATATTTCAGTGCAGGGAGCGGTAGCGACTTGATTGATCCGTGAAGCGTGTATCTTGAAAGCTGCCAGGTCTCTACCGCTCCCTGTTCTGAACCGAACGTAAGCTGTTTACCGAACGCCGAGATTATCATATCTTCTTCGCCTTCTATCGAAGGCAATGGGCGACTTCCGCCAGCCGATTCATACTCAATTTTAAAGGAAACAACTTCAATGGCATTGATTGGAGCGAATGAACTGAAACGCAAAATGTTGATTACTGTCGAAGGGCAGCCTTATACGGTGGTCGAAGTCACTTTTGCCTCGCCCAGCGCGCGGGGCGCTTCGACGATGGTACGCACCAGACTGCGGCATTTGATCACGAACGCCGTGCTGGAAAAATCGTTCAAGACCAGCGAGAAATTTGAAGAGCCGGATGTGGAATTGACGCCAGCGTCGTTTATGTATTCCGATGGCGACGGCTATCATTTTATGGATGACGAATCATACGAACAGTTCGCGCTGACCGAAGAGCAGTTGGGCGACGAACGGCTTTATCTGAAAGACGGGGTGTCCCTGCAGGTTCGCAAATACAACGGCGAGCCGATTTCGTTGCAACTGCCGTCGCACGTTGATCTGACGGTGACGGGCGCCGAACCGGGCGTGCGTGGCGATTCTGCTTCGGGCGGAACGACAAAGACGGCGACGTTGGAAACGGGACTGCAAGTGCGCGTGCCGCTCTTCATCAAAGAAGGCGAACTGATTCGCATCAACACGCAGACTGGCGAATTCGTCAGCCGTGCCAAAGAATGATTGGGTACGCGAGCGCCCCCGCTCGCTGAAAAGAAGCGCGAAGCTTCCTTATTTACTGGCTATCGTGATGAACACACTTCGATGGGGACTGATTGGTTGCGGTGACATTTCGCGCAAACGCGTTGCTCCCGCATTGCGTGATCTGGAAACGTGCGAACTGGTTGCTATTAACCGGTCGCGTGTAGACATGGCAGAAAGCTTCGCGCGCGAATTTGGCGCACGGCGTTGGCATCAAGATTGGCGAGAGTTGATTGCCGATAATGAAGTAGACGCGGTCTACATCGCCACGCCGGTCTACCTGCATGCGGAACAAACTATCGCCGCCGCCGAAGCAGGCAAGCACGTGTTGTGCGAAAAGCCGATGGCGATGAATGTTGCTGAATGTGACCGGATGATTGCGGCTTGTCAGGCGAATGACGTCCAACTGGGCATTGCATACTACCGGCACTTCTATCCGGTTCTGCTTCGTGTCAAAGAGATTATCGCGTCAGGCGAAATTGGCAAGCCCGTGCTAGCGCAGGTTAATGCCTTTGAAGGATTCAATCCACAGCCCGGCGAAGATCGGTATTGGCTGCTGGAAAAAGCCAAAGCAGGAGGCGGGCCGATGATGGATTTCGGCTGTCATCGAATCGAAATCCTGCTCAACCTCTTTGGCACGATCCGGCGAACGAAAAGCATTGTGGGACGAACATTGTTTGAACGCGAAGTCGAAGACACCTGTGTTGCCAGTTTTGAGCTTGTCTCTAAAGAATCCGATGTCCCAATGCAGGCTGTGTTGACAGTGTCGCACGCGACGTTTGAATCCAAAGACACTGTGGACATTTTCGGCAGCGAAGGTTCAGTGCATATTCCAGTTTTGAATCACGGAGAGCTTCGCATCAAAACAGCGGCGGGTGAGCGTACGGAGCAGCATCTGCCTCACACCAACATCCATCTGCCATTGATCGAAGATTTCGCGCAGGCCATGATCAATAAGCGCGAACCGAAGGTGGGCAGTGCGATTGGGCGCGAAGTCGCGCGAATAGGAGAAGCCATCTATGCAGGCTGATTCGTCCTGGTCGCAAATCGAACCCAGCATTTCCAGTTACGAAACATCGCCCGCCGCGTGTCTGGATTATGATCCGCGTGGGCCACACGTTGCCGCGCATGTTGCCGCAATCATCACCCTTCATTTACCGAATGTGATTGTCGAACACGTCGGCAGCACTGCCGTTCCTGGATGCGCGGGCAAGGGCGTTATTGATTTGATGCTGCTGTATGGCGACGGCCGGCTGGAAGAGGCAAAAAGCCTGCTGGAGGCACTGGGCTTTCAGCCACAAGTATCGCGCGACCCTTTTCCAGAATCGCGTCCAATGCGCGTTGGCGAAATTGAATTCGAAGGCTCAATGTTTCGTCTGCACGTTCACGTGATCGAGATGCATTCGCCGGAGGTTGCGGAGTTGCGGGCGTTCCGTGATGCGTTATGCGCTGATCCGGAAATGGTTGCCGATTATGTTGCGCGCAAACGTCAGATCATCGCTTCCGGCGTGACGGATTCAGTGGATTACTCTATCGAAAAAGGAAATTTTATTCAGAGCCGGTTGGTTGATTCGGTAAATTCTTGAACGGGACTGAATGTTACATACTACGAAGTGATGGTCTTGGTGCCCCTGTTTGCCGCCGTCGTGCCCTGGAAGCGATGAAAGCAGCGACGCGCCGTCTGACGGTTGAAAAGGAGAAGCTCCGTGGATGTTGTGTTGAATGAATATGAGTTGCGAGTGGTGGGCGCACTGGTCGAAAAGCAAATCGCCACGCCTGACTATTACCCAATCACGCTGAATGCGCTGGTCAATGCTTGTAATCAGAAGAATCACCGTGACCCGGTTGTTAGCTACGACGAGGCAACCGTCGTGCGGGCGTTGGACGGTCTGCGTGAAAAGAAGTTGGCCTACACTTTCCACGGGTCAGATTCGCGCGTGCCCAAGTACGGCCATCTGTTTGCGAAAGCGTATGAGCTGAATGAAGGCGAGACGGCTGTCATGACCGTGCTGGTTTTGCGCGGGCCGCAAACGCCGGGCGAATTGCGTTCCCGCACAGCGCATCTACACAACTTCGAAAATCTGCCTGAGGTCGAAACGATGTTGCAGAACCTGTCACTGCGCTCGGAACCTTTGGTGGTGAAGCTGCCACGCCATTCCGGCTCGCGCGAATCACGCTTCGCACATCTGCTGGCTGGTGATATCAACGTCGAAGAATTGGCCATGGCGGAAAGAATCGAGGCTCCGGCATCACCTTCGCGCGGCAGTAATGACCGCGTATCCCGATTGGAAGAACAGGTCACGACATTGCAGCAAGAGTTGACGGATTTGAAACAACAGTTCGCCGAATTCAAAAAACAGTTTGAGTAAGTTCAACTGGA
>JBDSAM010000435.1:0-8569 GCA_039922135.1 Blastocatellia bacterium | reverse complement strand
GGTGTCTTTTTCCATTTTATCTTTGAGATTCTGTTCTGGGGTAACGAGTTTTATTGACCGCTTCAATTCGCGGCGGATTATAGCGTTAAGTGAAAGCCATCTGGTAAGCCTTCACGACATCAGCGAGAAAAGTTGCATCGCAGGTTTCATTGCATCAGGTCAAAAAAATAGAGGCGGGGCAGCCAGGTGATCAACCACCCTTGGTTACCCCGCCAGTATTTCGGTCCGATGCTTCGCTTCTATTTCCGGCTCATCACATACACGCCGCCGGAATACGATCCCGCATAAATTCTGTTGGAATCGAATGGGTCGCCGATCATCGCCAACAGTCGCAGGCTGGGCAGCGAGCCGACATCCATCTTGTCCCAGTTCTGGCCGCGATCCTTGGAATGGAAAATTGCCATCCGCAGTTCATCCAACAAGTACAATTCGTCGGGATTGGCAGTGCTGACTACCAATCCGCCGACGTTGGTTGTTTGCGGCATGCCGCCGCCGCGATGTTCCCAGCTTTTGCCACCGTCCAGCGAACGGAAGAAGCCAGCGGATGTGCCAGCATAGATCGTCTGTGACGTGCGTGGATCGAAGACGATGCTGCGGACGCGCTTGGCGTCTTCGTCAATCTGCGTCAACTGAAAGCTCTGCCCGTTGTCGCGCGAGATGTACAGGCCATCATTGGTCGCGATATAGATTACGCCAGGCGCGTGCGGACTGGTGCTGATGCCATTGATAGCTGGTTGCAACGCTGACGGTTCGCCTTCGATCGCGGGATGAAGCTTGAACGGCTTCCAGCCCTTCTTTTCATCGTCGGTGAAAAACAACCCATCCCAGGTCGAAGCAATCAGCCAGTTCAGGCTGGGCGGCCCTGGTGACGTTGCAGGGTCGCCCCCGCCCTCGGCAGGCTTTTCAATCATCCCCTCAAGTTTATCTGGGCGAGCCATGAACGGGAGAATTGCGTAAACCTGATTCTGTAAATCAACGCGGTCACTGACGGGCGGCTTCGGCAGCTCGACCTTTTTCTTTTGCGCGACTTTGCCGCGCGAAGTCTTGCTGCTGGATTTAGCCTGTTTTTTATTTGCCGCCGCCTTTGGACGCTGTGCTGTCTTCGCCGAAGTCTTTTTGGTTCGGGATTGCACGACCGGCTTTACCAATTTAGGCTTATCTTGATTTTGAGATGGAACGACGCGCGGGCGCGCGCCGTCTGGTTTCACTTGCTTGACCGGAGAAGCCGGGGCTGGCTGCTCAGTCGTCACTTTCAGTTTCGCAGGCTGTTTAAACGTTGCCTTTGGATTGGCGGATGTACCGGGTGAAGTTTTGCCGCTCGAATTTTTGTTTCCTATTCCTGGTTTCAACGATTTTTCCGGCTCGACTTCGATCGGCTCTTCACGTTTGACCTGCATCCAGTTGCGGCCTTGATCGTCAGAACGGAAGACGCCGTGGTTGGTTCCGGCGTAGATTGTGTCGGGATGCACTGGCGATTGCGTCATTGAATAAACATCGCGCACGCCCATCCCATTGCTGGATTGCTGCCACGTGATGCCGCTGTCTTCACTGATAAACAACCCGCCGTTCAACCCGTCAAACAACACACCGGCATAAACGCGGCCTGGTACTTTGTTGTCGGCCAGCACAGCGGGGACTCTGCGATTAACAAATCCGGCATTGCTCGATTCATAGGTTTCGCCGCCGTCCGTGCTGATCAGCACGCCGTTGTCTTCTGTTCCCAGGAAGACTCTGTCGGGTTGCGATGGATGAACGGCGATGGCGTTGATGACCAGTTGCGAAGACGTTACCTGCCGCCATGAATCCGGTTTGCCGTCTTCGTTTGAAACCCACAGGCCTTCGGTCGTCCCGGAAAAGATCGTCTCCGGTTTCGTTGGGTGGCGATAGATGATATGAGTGCGGCGGCTGCTGTATGGGATGCCTTGAAACTTCGCCCACCCAGTTCCGGCGTCGCGCGAACGGTAGATGCCGCTGCACGCGCTCATCAGCACGGTGTTCGGATTGTCAGGGTCTACTTGAATGCTGAAGATGTCGGAATCGTCAATCATTCCGATTTCTTTATAGCCAGTCGGCTTCCAGGTCTTGCCGCCATCGCTGGTTTTCCACGGCAGATGGTGCGTGCCGACGTAGATTGCATTCGCATCGCGCGGGTCTATGGCGATTGAATGAAAGCCCCGGAATTCAGGATCGCCAACACGCGAGATCATCTCCCACGTTTTGCCGCGATCCGCCGAACGATAAATGCCGTCGCTGGCCGCAATGGCCATCACATTTGGGTCGCTGGCCGATTGCGACAAACTGCGCATAGCGCGCCCGCGCATCCCTGGAATTTCGCGCCAGCTTTCACCGCTGTCTTCGCTGATGAATAGGCCCCCGGTGTCCGAATCTTTGCCGAGGTCTGTTTGTGTTTGCGGCGTGACACCGGCATAGATCACGTTCGCTTTTTCGCGGTCAAAATAAATGATCTTGATGATGAAGCCCGCAGCATTGATGCCGGGCCGCAACCGCTTCCAGATGGTCCCAGCATCCGTCGAACGATACATCTGGCCGTCGCTGCTGCCGATCAAGATGCGGTCGGCGTTGTTCGGGTCAATCGTCAGTACTGTTATATCGCCGCCAAATGGCCCAGTCATCTGCCATATGCGGTCATATCCGCCGGGTACGACAGGCGAACTAATGCTACTAATACCGTCGGCTTTGGCGGTCCGATCGCTGGCAGCAGGGGAAGCGCTAGCCGTATTGACAGAGGAAGCTGAATTCTTACGGGAAAAGTCTTGCGCAAAAGCCGGCAGACAAGGGGAAAAGGTGAAGAACAGACTCAGCAGAAATGACAGGCAGTGTCTCAGTTTTTTGATCTCCATTCAGGAAGCTCCGTTACCAGAAATCCGGCTTGGCAGTCTTTGCTCTCTCAGATGACCTGCTTCGCCAGTGGGGGCGTTCAAAACTTGAACAGCAAGGATTCTAAATCAATTCATTCAACTTTGGCAGTGACTAATTTCACGCGGGGAATAATATGCGAAGCAGAAAACGCGCCGCTGGAAAATCGCCAGTTGATGGCCGACAATGCCTTCGTTGCCACCAGAAAGAGTAAATCCAATGAAAAGAAGAATCATTTTTCTAGCCGTCGCGTTAGGGCTTACTGCCAGCGCATTGAATTTTCTTCCGCCCGGTTTGGCTCAACGGCCCATGCAAAGGCCTTTGCCGGACCGGCCTCAGTTGGGCACTGAACCGCTAACGCTACAAAACCTGAACACTTTGCTGCGCCAAGCTGTCGGGCGAAATATGACCGAAGCCGATCTGGCCGTTCACGTTGAACGCGTCGGCATCGCCTTTGATGTCACGCCAGAAATCATTGCTCGCTTGCGAGCCAACGGCGCGCATCCGCACTTGTTGAACACAATCAAACGTCAGGCGGAAAAATTATCAGCTTCAGTGGGAAAACTGACCGCGACTGCCGAAGCCGCGCCAGATGCTTTTCTGGCTGAGACGCGCAAGAACGTCCGCGATTACTTGGAAGAATTGCCAGACTTTATCTGCCAGCAGCAGGTGCAGCGGTACTACGACATCGAAGGCTCCGGCGCGTGGGACAAGGCTGACACGCTGACTTATGAACTGACCTATAATCGCAAACGTGAATCGTATAAGCCTATCAACTCCGTGGGCCGCCCGGTGACGAAATCGCTGGAACAAAGCGGAGGCGCTTATTCCACTGGCGATTTCGCCTCGGCATTGGCGTCGCTTTTTGATGCGGAAACCAAAGCTGTCTTCAAACCGGCAGGGAAAGAACGCCTGGGCAACAGGCAGACTGTGCTCTATGATTTTCGCGTGCCAAAAGAAACTTCCCATTTGACCGTCAAGGCCGACGAAGCGCCGCAGATTGTTGCCGGTTACAGCGGCAGCATCTGGGTGGATGCGGAAAAGAAGCTGGTGCTGCGGATCGAACAGGCTGTGGATGATTTGCCGAAGAGCTATCCGGTGACCAACTCTGAAAGCATGATTGATTACGACATGGTCAAGGTGCGCGGCATTGAGGTGGACTTCTTACTGCCGACGCGCGCCGAATTCATCATCGCTGACCGCCGCCAGAAGCATTACTTTCGCAACGTGCTGCTGTTTAAGTTCTACCGGAAGTTCGAGACCGACATCAAGATCCTGGACGATTCGCAACTGACCCCGCCGACCAAACCTCCGATGTAAGTTTTGATGAAAGAGGAACGACCGATGCTGGAAATTGATGAAAAAGAGATTGCTCGCTTGCCAATCACAATTGACCCGGAGATCGTCAGCGGCACGCCCGTCTTTCGCGGCACGCAAGTGCCGGTTGACGCTTTGTTCAACAATCTGGAAGTCGGGCTGACGCTGGATGAGTTTCTCGAAAACTTCCCGACGGTGAGCCGTGAACAGGCGGTGCAAGTTTTGGACTTCACCTGACGGCATTTTTGATGCTGTGGCTTAACGAATCGAAACGACTTTGATGCTTTGCGTCCGGTGGATGGATTTCTCAGGCTTTTCAATCGTTACTAACTCATCAACTTCCATCAGCGTGGCGGCGGCAATGTGCAAAGCATCCATACCGCCTAAGCCCTCAGCGGCAGCCTCTGTCTCGGCGAGCGCAATGACAGCGTCATAATCGCTTGGCCAGCGGCTGACTGAATTGAAAAAAGCTTCGTACAGACTCTGTTCAGCCTGATTCTTGACCCAGATCGCTTTGGGCATGACTTCAAGCCAGACAAAACGGCTGGAAGCAAAATCCCGTTGCGGGTCGCTGAGGACGGCGAGTGCTTGCAGCCTCAACGCAGCATTCGGGCCGCGTGCAGCGGTGATGAGAACTCCTGAGTCAACGAATGTCAGCAGCTTCGCCATTTTTATGCTTTCTATATGAGTCCCCGTATGCAGCAGCGATGCCGCCTAATTCGCGTCCCAGGTATTCCTCAATCTCTTCGATGGAAAGTTTCGGAAGCCCTGACTTATCAATCTCCTTCGCCAGGGCAATGATCTTTGCGCCGAACTCAGTCTGCGGCTCAGGCCACACCATTTCATCCTGTTCTGAATTTTCCACCAGCGGTTTGGCGATAATCTGTTTTTCCGGTTTCATCGTTTGTACTCCTTTCGCTGAGAATCCTACCATCATTAGCCTACGCCTTCACGCCAGCACCCGCCGTCCACCCACCGTCTACCATTACCGTCTGTCCCGTGATGTAATCCGAAGCATCGGACGCCAGCAGCGCCGTCACGCCCGCTAAATCCGTTGCTACGCCGGGGCGGCTCATTGGGATGACGCTAACGGCGCTGTCATACAAATCAGGAGCCGAAAAGACCGAATCAGTCATCTTCGTCCAAAACCTGCCGGGAGCAATGGCATTGACGCAGATGCTATGTTTGGCCAGATCAACGGCCAGCGCGCGCGTCATCTGGCGCATGCCGCCTTTGCTAATGGCATAAAGCGCAATGTTCGGCACGACAATCTCGAAAGCGATGGAGCCGACGTTGATAATCTTGCCTCGGCAGTGCCGTTCTGGTCTTTGATCGCGCATAATCCTGGCGGCCTCTTGCGCGGCGAAGAATGCGCCCTTGACGTTCACGGCCATGATCTTGTCCCAGTCTTCGATGGTGAAAGCGTCCCACGGCTTGCGGAAGTTGATGCCAGCGCAGTTGACCAGAATATCCAGGCGGCCAAGTTGTTCGGCGGCTTTGCGGACCATTGCCTGTACGGCTTCTGCGTCGCTCACGTCAGTAGGCAGGATAATCGCCTTGCGGCCAATTGCGCGAATCATCTCGGCGGCGATTTCCAACTCGCTTTCCGTGCGAGAAGCCAGCGCAATGTTCGCGCCGCAGTGCGCCAAAGCTTGCGCCATCCCTAACCCAAGCCCGCGCCCGCCGCCAGTGACCAGCGCAGTGCGGCCATCCAGCCGGAAGCTTGGCATTTGAAATTCGCTGTCCAAAGGCATTCTTCTTTCCGTGCTCATTATTCCTCTCACTTTTTGGTTAGTTGTTCGATCACGTAATAACCCATCATTGATGTCATCACCGCCGTGGCAATCCACAGGAAGACCGTTACCCAACGCGCAGGCGCGATCTCTTTCGGCAAATGGCGATGGCGCAGGTAGAGTGTAGCAATGCCGATGATCGGAAGCATCATCGCTTGCGCCAATCCGCCCGCGATAACCATCTTTACCGGCGATCCAATCGTCAAAATCATGGCCACGGGGATGGCGGTCAGCACGACGATGAACAGGTTCCGGCAGCGCGTCCGTTGTTTGTAATCGTCGGCCTTGAACGCGCCTGTCAGCCGCACTAGATCGGCAAACACGCGCGAATTCGCTGCCGTCGCCGCGAAGATCGTCCCGTACAGCGTAACAATCGCACCCGCGTAAAATATCCACAACGACCATGTTCCCAGTGTCTGTGTGTAGATATTCGACAGTGTCGGAATCATATCTTTGGCCGAAGGAACTTTGCCCATACTGTGCAAAATGCCCGCGCCTAGCATGTAAAACGCGATGGTGGCTACGGTGTAAATAATCATCGAAGCGATGATGTCCGTGTGCATGACGCGAATCCAACCGCGCGCCCGCGCGTTCCATTCCGGCGACCCGTCGCGTTTTCCGGCGAACCGCGCGTAGCCTTTTTCAACGCACCAGTACGGATACATCATCAGTTCGCTTGCGCCGACTCCCGTGATGCCGAAGACCGCGACCGCTGTCGAAAGGCCTTCGCCGGGCATTTTGAACTTAAAGCCGTCCAAAATCTGCGCCCACGAAAAATTCTGCGGCTGGCGGATCAGCAACAACGCCGCCAGAAATGTCAGCATTGTGAACAGGCCGACTTTGATCATCGCCAGGCGTTCGATGCGGTCGTACGCCCCGCCTAGCAGCAAGGCCAGAGTGATGCCCCAGAAGATCAGCACCCAAGCCCAGACCGGAATCGCCGGGATCAACAGGTTCATCACCGCCGAAACCCCGCCGAACATGGCGCCAATTTGCAGCAGCGTCAGCAGCGTCATCACCGCCCAGGCCATCACGACCCAATTGATCTTGAATCGGGGGCCGGGCACACGGTTGAAACTGGCCAGGCCGGTTTCGCCGCTGGCAATGATGTACCGCCCCATTTCGGCCTGGACGACGGGTTTGATAAAACAGCTCAGGACGATTACCCACAATGCGATATAACCGACCTGCGCTCCCAGCGTTGTCGTCGCGATCAGTTCACCGGAACCGACGATGGACGCGGCCAGAATGATTCCCGGCCCGATGCGTTTGAGAGAACCGAGGAAAGTTTGCGGCGGCTCCTCAATCTCTTCAGGCCGCAGTTGATAGGGATCGTTTTGTAGGGTCATTTTTGGGGTGACCGGTCAGTTGATGGTTTTAGATTCTGATGAACAGTTTTCTTTTGTACATCCAGTAAAGCATCAGCCAGAAGACGAGGATCACAGCCCAGCCGCCGAGCAGCCAGGAGTAGCCTTCGCCGAAAACGTTAAACACGTTCTGGCCGAAGTGGATGCGGAACGACGCTAGGATGAAGCGGTCAATCAAATGTGACAACACGTAGATCACAATTGAGTTCAGCCCAATGATGATTAGCGGGAGTGCCCAACGGCGATAGCCCGCAACGTCAATCAAGCCGTAAAATCCGGCCAGCAGCAGAAAGCACCAGCCGCCGCTGAAGATCGTCCAGGCCGGCGTCCAGATGCGTTTGATAGAAGGAGAAATGCCAGAGTAGTGCAGAATCAATCCAACGGCCAAACAAGCAATGCCGGCAATCGCCAGCCGCTGGATTTTCTTTTTATCAGTAGCTTCACCGCGCAGCCAGCGCCCAGCGATCAATCCCAGAATCATCGTGCCGAGCGTCGGGATAAAGCTCAAGGTTGCGTAACCGCCGCCGTTATGCGTGAACAGCTTTTCGCGCCGGAATAGATTCAGAAACCACGTGTCGAATGCCCATGCCAGATTGCTGTTCTTATTGAAGTGCGCCGCAATTCCCGAAGCGTGATACGGCCAATCGGCTGGGACGCCAACTGCCACGTAATCGAAGCCGGGCGGCGGCAACGGGTATAAAACAAACGCCAGCCAATATCCAACCAGGATTAACGCCAGCGAAATCCAGATCGTACGCATTGAGCAAAACCCAAGCGCGAACAGAAACAGATAACCCATCCCAATCTGTGACAGCGTGTCTTCAAACGTCCAGTTGGTTTGCAGCTTGCCGACTGATCGTAAGAACACGCCGAGCAAAATCAGCAACAGCGCGCGCCAGGCGGCGTGAAGGAACATTGTGGGCTTAGATTCGCCTTTGGCCACGCGGCTGGCGATGGAGTAGGGAAGCGCGACGCCGACCAGAAACGAAAACGAAGGCTGGATCAAATCGTGCAGCGACGCGCCATACCATTCGACATGCGTTTGATGTTTAGCCAGAAATTGCCAGAACCAGTTTGGATGCGCTGCAGCAACGCGGCTCAGGTGCAACACCTCCGCCACCATCAGGAACATGACGAAGCCGCGATAGGCGTCCATCGAAGTCAGGCGTTGTTGGGGGGGGGTGGCGGTCATTTAAGTTCCGGGGGGCGCGGAGC
>JBDSAM010000434.1:0-6288 GCA_039922135.1 Blastocatellia bacterium | reverse complement strand
ACGCCAATGCAAATGCGGTTCGGCGCTGAAACACGCCATCCTGACGCACGGCGAAATTCCAGCGGAAACGAAAAAGAAACTCGCCGCCATCATCGGCAAATACGTCGGCGAATAGATCGGCGGCGTTACCAGGCGCAAGTCAGCAGTCAGCGCTTCGTTCTTCGCTTCTGCTGACAATAATCTTTTACTGGGGAGAGGAAGTATGAAACCTCAATCAAAATTCTTTACGTTGCTTTTGCTTGCATCTTCATTTGCGGCGGTGATCGTGGTGACTGGGGCATTTTCGAATTTAAGCATTTCGTGTTCTGTTGCCGCATTCGATTTTCAGCAAGGCCCCGGGCGCGGCCCCATCACTGTGCCGCGCGATCCTGAATTGGAAAGGCAATCATTCAAAAGCTTGGATGCTGCAAAGTTTTATTTCTACAAGCGCAAACCTGACAAGAAGGACAAAGACGGAATCGTGCGTTTGAACAAAGCCGTAATAGATCGTTTGCAGGAGATCGTGGATACCAACCCGAACTTCGCGCGGATTGACGAGGTCTATTTTCTGCTTGGCGAAGCGCATAAACGCAGCGGCGATTCAGACAAAGCAGTCGAGTTCTGGACGAAGGCCGTGAAAGAGACTTCCGACGAAAAGATAAAGTCTGAAGCGCAAAAGCGTTTGAACGAAGAACAAGCAAACACAAAATCGAAGAAGGGATAATCTCGGTTCACTAATGTCAGCAAACAACACAACGATCACTCCACTCCTTGTCGTCGGCTCTGTTGCGATTGATTCGATCAAAACGCCGTTTGGCGAACGCGAACGCAGCCTGGGCGGTTCTGGCCTTCACTTTTCCGTCTCGGCTTCGTTCTTCACCGAAGTCGGCGTCGTCGCCGTCATTGGCGAAGATTTTTCTGCTGAAGATGCCGCAGTCTTTGCCGAACGCAAGATCAACACGGACAGCCTTGAGCGTATTCCCGGTGGCAAAACCTTTCGTTGGGCAGGCGAATACGGCTTCGATTTGAACACGGCCAAAACGCTGGACACGCAACTGAACGTTTTTGCCGACTTCAAGCCGAAATTGTCCGAGGCCGCTAAGAAATCACCGTTTTTGTTTTTAGGAAACATTCAGCCGACCTTGCAGCGCGAAGTCCGCGAACAGGTGGATGCCAAGTTCGTCGCGATGGACACGATGAATCTGTGGATCGAGATCGCGCGCGAAGAGTTGCAGAAGACCATCGCCGTCGTTGACGCGATGATCATCAATGACGCCGAAGCCCGCGAACTGGCCCAGGAAGCCAATCTGATTCGCGCCGCCCGGAAGATTTTGACTTGGGGGCCGAAGATGCTGGTGGTCAAGCGCGGCGAATACGGCGCGGCCTTTTTCACTAAAGATTCTTATTTCGCGATTCCGGCCTATCCGCTCGAAAGCGTCTTCGACCCGACGGGCGCGGGCGACAGCTTTGCCGGTGGGTTTATGGGATACCTGGCCCAGGCCGACAAGGTTGACGACGTGACCCTGCGCCGCGCGATTATCTACGGTTCGGTCATGGCGTCGTACAACGTCGAAGAGTTTAGCTGCGACCGGCTGCGCAAACTGACGCCGCAGGAGATTCGCGACCGCTTCCACCGGTTCAAAGAATTCACGCATTTCGAGATTTGAAGAAGTGGTTAGTGGTCAGTATTTGGTGGTCGGTCTGAAGCCACTGCCACTAACCACTGGCCACCTACCACCAGCAATGCTCTTCTATAAATTTCAGGCCCTCGGCAACGACTTCCTGATTGTTCGTGAAAGCGAACTGCGGCAGCACGCCAGCGATTACGAAGCTTTCTCTCGCCAAATCTGTGATCGCCATTTCGGTGCGGGCGCAGATGGCGTGGAATTACTGCTTGATCAGCCTACAGACAACCCTTCCGACAATGAGGCCGATTTTTCCGTTCGGCTGTTCAATGCGGATGGTGGCGAGACGCCGATTTCAGGCAATGGCACGCGTTGTGTCGGCGCGTATCTGTACCTGATTGAAAAATGGCAGAAGCCGGAAGTGCGCATTGCTACGGGCGCAGGCGTCAAAACATTGAAGCCTGTGGGGCACTGCGACAACGGTCTGGTGTTCGAAACACAGATGGGCACGCCGCGCTTTCGCAGCCAGGAGATTCCGGTTATCTTGCCGCAGCCGCTGGATCGTGTCGTCCGTCAACCATTGGATGTTGGCGGCCGGCAGATTGAATTCACCGCCACTTCGATGGGCAATCCGCATTGCAGCATTTTGCTCAATCGCGATGATGATTTTGACGGCATTGACTGGCGCAAACTTGGCGCGGCGATTGAAACGCACCCTGCCTTTCCGGATCGCACGAACGTTGAATTCATACGCGTGCTGAATCGTGATCAGATCGAAGTCAGGTTCTGGGAGCGCGGTGTAGGCGAAACGTTGGCTTCTGGTACGGGATCTTGCGGCGCGGCGCTTGCCGTAATGCTCAACGAATTGACTGAGCGCGAGGTTAAGGTTGTCACTGCCGCCGGAGAATTGATTGTAGCGTGGCGTGGTGATAACACTGTCCTGCAAACTGGTGAGGCTCGCTCCGTATATCGGGGCGAATGGCCTGACTGAAAATCTGAAGGAGAAAATAATGAGCGAGATGCAAGAGATCAAATTTGTCACCTTGACGGGTTTCGCTAATTCGATGGAAGCTGGAATGGTCAAGGAGTTGCTGGAAAACAATAGCATCAGCGTCCTGATGCAAGGCGGGAACTTCGCCGGGCTGGAGCCGTTGCCAATGCCGGGCGGGTTTTCCGAAGTCAAGCTGCAGGTGCCCGAAGGCGAACTGGAACGCGCCCGCCAGCTTTACGATGCTTTCTTTGAAGAGCGCGGTTCGGCATTGCACGCGGACAAGGACGTTCCGGAAGAGCTTCAATCATGACGGAAGCTCTGGTCGTTATTACCACGACAGAGACGAAAGAAGATGGCGAGCAACTGGCGCACTTGTTGGTCGAACACGAGTTGGCGGCTTGCGTACAGGTGTTGCCGCAAATCACTTCCGTCTATCGCTGGCAGGGCAGGGTCGAACAAGCGGGCGAAACTTTGCTGCTGATCAAAACGAATCGTCAAACCTACCCGCAGTTGGAATCTGCAATCAAAGAGAATCACACATATCAAACGCCAGAGATCATTGCGCTGCCGGTCGCAGCCGGAGCGGATAATTACCTCCGCTGGCTTTCAGCTTCGCTCAACACTGAAAGGATGACATCTTGATCCGACGCGCGATTTATCCTGGAACCTTTGATCCATTGACCAATGGACACGTAGACATCATCGCGCGTACTTGCCAACTATTTGATGAAGTCATCGTCGCCCTGCTAGTCAATCCCGGCAAAAATCCCATGTTCACCGTGCCTGAGCGGGTAGAAATGTTGAATGAAGTTCTGTCGAACCGCTTTGCCAATGTTTCTATCGAAACCTTCGAAGGTTTGTTGGTGGAATATTGCCGTCAGCGCGCGGCTCACGCCATCATTCGCGGCGTGCGTTCGATCAAAGATTACGAATATGAATTGCCGATGGTTTTGATGAACCGGCGGCTGAACTCCGATGTCGAAACCGTGATGCTGGTCGCGTCAGAAGAGAACAGCTACATCAGTTCTAGCCTGATCAAGGAGGTTTTCCATTTAGGCGGTTCGATTGACGGGTTGGTTCCCGACCTTGTCATCGAAAGGATGAAACAGCGCCGAGGCTTTTGATCATGAGCACAACCGCAACCACAATACTTGGCGCATCCGCATTCCCGTCTTCGATTCGTGCGCGGAATACGCACCTGTCGTCAACAGCGGCTGTCGTGATAGCGGCGGATCGTCTGCGCGCGAAAGGCATCAACGTGATTGATCTGGGCGTGGGCGAACCGGACTTCCCAACGCCGGAACACATCAAAAAGGCAGCCAAACAAGCGCTCGACGAAAACTTTACCAAATACACCGCGTCCGCCGGGATCATGCCTTTGCGCCAGGCTGTCTGCGATTACACCAATTCAAATTTCGGTTCGGATTACACAGCCGAACAATGCTGTGTAACGGTGGGCGGCAAACAGGGAGTCTTTAATGCCGTGATGGCGCTGATCAATCCGGGTGATGAAGTGCTGCTGGAAAATCCCTGCTGGGTGTCGTTCCCGCAGATCGTCAATTTTGCCGAAGGCAAAAGCGTTTTGATCAACACCGAAGCAACCGGATTCCATTTGACTGCTGAATTGGTCAGAGCAGCGATCACACCGAGATCAAAACTGATCATCATCAATTCGCCGTCGAATCCAACAGGCCGCGTGATTGATCCGGCGGAATACAAAAAGATCGTCGAACTGTGCGCCCGACGCGGGTTGTGGGTGATTTCGGATGAATGCTATCTGCAATTCGTCTACCCGCCGCATCGGGTCAATTCCGCGGCGATGCTGCCGCCTGAACTGCGTTCGCGCGTGCTGATTGCCGGTTCGTTGTCGAAAACGTATGCGATGACTGGCTGGCGTGTTGGCTTCACGCTGGGGCCGAAAGATTGGGTGACGGAGGTCCTGAAGATTCAAAGTCAGTCCGCCACGATGGCCGCTTCAATTGCGCAAAAAGCCGCCGTCGCTGCGCTGACTGCTTCGCAAGAGCCGGTCAAGGAGATGCTGGCCGAATACCGCCGTCGCGCCGAATGGTTCATTCCCGCCTTGAATGAAATTCCCGGCATTGAATGCGGCCAGCCCGAAGGCGCGTTCTACGCTTTCCCAAACCTCAAAGGCTTGATGAAAGACTGCGGCTTTGCCACGTCGAAAGAGGCGGCGGATGAATTGCTGCACAAATACGGCGTCGTCGGCACGGATGGCGCGGCCTTCGGCGCGGAAGGCTATATCCGGTTGTCTTATGCAAACTCGCTCGGAGCCCTGCGGGAAGCGGTCGAGCGCATTAAAAAAATGGTTGCTGATAAAACAAAATAATCAGGCATCCACGATTCAACCTGCGAGACGCGCGCAGCCGTTGGCGAAGTTGTAAAGCTTTGTCAGCGGCTTCGTGTTTAATCAATCCTTTCGTCCGGCTCCAGGAAACGCCACTTGCCTTCCGGCAGATTAGACAGCCTGATTTTGCCAACCCGCACACGTTTCAATCCGGCAATCCTCAATCCGACCATCTCACACATTCGACGAATCTGCCGCTTCTTGCCTTCGGTCAGAACGAATCGCAGTTGGTCCTCGTTGATCCATTCAACGCGCGCGGGTTTCAGCGGCTTGCCGTCCAATTCCAATCCGTGCCGCAACAATTGCAGACGGTTATCTGGCAATAAGCCTTCGACGCGAACGATGTATTCTTTTTCGACTTTGCTGTTTTCACCGATTAGCTTTTTGGCAATGCGTCCGTCCTGTGTGAATAGCAGTAAGCCTTGCGAATCAATATCCAGGCGTCCGGCAACGGCCAGCCCTTTCATATGCGCGGGCTGCAGCCGCAGCCTTGATTCGCCGAATTGATTCGCTCGCGTGATCAGTTTGATGGCAGGTTGGTAGTTGTCTTCGGGCTGAGCGGAAACGTAGCCGATGGGTTTGTGCAGAATGATCGTGACCAGATTGCTTTGCTGTTTGCGGGCTTCGGCGGCAAGCATGATTCGGGCGGTGGGTGAGACTTTAGTGCCGAGCTGATTGATGACCGCGCCGTCAACCGTCACCAAGCCTTTTTCGATAAAAGCATCTGCTTCGCGGCGGGAACAGATGCCTTGCTGGGCCATCAGTTTGGACAGGCGGATAAGTTCATCGGGCATAGCGTGGTCATTTACGGTTGGCACGAACCTCCTGCTTCAAATCCTCGAAGCGGGCAGCAAGATTCTTTTCAGATTGATCCAATCGTTGATTTACTGCTTCAAATCGAGCGTTCATCTCGCTGCGCAACGTGTCGGTCTGATATTTGATACCGCCTAACAAAATCGCTGCCATCGTCACAGTGAAAATAACAAACTGCCAAATTGTCTGCCGAGTAGTATCAGTTGCCACCCGTCTTAATTCGCCAATTTCGCCTTCGATTCTAGCCATCTTGATTTGAAACTCTTCCTGCCTTTTGCAAAACTTCTTTTAACTGAGGATTGATGATCCCCACATTTTGCTCCCTTGGCTTGGGGTTATCTTGCAAGCAGATTGTACCGCTTACGCTAACAGCTTATCTACCACCAATCCCTGAACGTCTGTCAGCCGGAAGTCGCGGCCTTGCGAGCGATAGGTCAGCTTGGTGTGATCGAAGCCGAGCAGTTGCATCATCGTCGCGTGCAGGTCATGAACGTGAACCGGGTCTTCCGCAACGT
>JBDSAM010000433.1:0-6756 GCA_039922135.1 Blastocatellia bacterium | reverse complement strand
ATCCGCGCCGATTGCGGGCAACCTGCTGCTGAAAGCGCAGAGTCTGGGTTTGGTCACTACGCCGCAGCCGCAATCCGCCCCCTCGCCACGTCCGCGACGATGAGGTTTGTGAAGTTCGGCCAGCTCTAACTACTGATGTACTTCAGCGACAATCCGTTCGATTTTGCGGGCTATGTTAATTCAAAATTCCGGTAAATCGCTTTGCCTTTCCCTTTTTCTCTCACCTATCATTAAGGCCGTGCGGGCAAGCCGCATCAATGCATTCAAATCCAACAAAGAGAGAAACCTGATATGAAAAGACTTGGCTGGTTGTTTTTCGCCGCGTTGCTGATCTGCTCCATAGCTGCCTCTTCATCGCGATCATCTCAATCCTCACGCCTGCTGCAAATTTTCTACGTTGAGGTAGAAGGCGGCGCAGCCACCTTGATCGTCACTCCGGCAGGTGAATCCATTCTGGTGGACGCAGGCTGGCCTGGCTTTGATGGCCGCGATGCGAACCGTGTCGAACAGGCGATGAAAGCCGCAGGTATCACGCAAATAGATCATCTGGTCATGACGCACTATCACGTAGACCATTTCGGCGGCATTCCTGAACTGGCCAAGCGCGTTAAGGTCGTCAAGTTTTATGACCATGGCCCGATGAAGTCATTGGACGAAGACAAAGACTTCGCCGCGAAGTACGCCGCCTATCAAGCCGTAACAAAAGGCAAATCTATTACGCTTCGTCCCGGCAGCACCATTAACCTGAAACAAGTGCAGGGTGCGCCGCTGGTCTATCTGCAATGTCTGGCCGCCCGCGCTGAAACCGTGCCAGGCAAGGCGATGGTTGGAAAAGCAAACCCAGCCTGCAGTGGCTCTGAGATGAAGCCCGACGATCCATCCGACAACGCGCGCAGCGTTGTCCTGCTGCTGCGCCAAGGCGAATTTGAGTTTCTGGATAGCGGCGATCTGACTTGGAACATCGAGCATAAACTAGCCTGCCCGCAAAATCTGATCGGCGAAGTTGACCTGTATCAAGTCGCACATCACGGCATGAACACTAGCAACAATCCGGCTCTGCTGCGCAGCGTTAAACCCACTGTCGCGATAATGAACAACGGCGCGCGCAAAGGCGGTCATCCCGACACAGTCAAAGCCTTGCGCGAACTGCCTTCGCTGAAAGACCTGTGGCAAGTCCATCGTAATGTCACCAGCACCGCTGAACAGAACGCGCCTGCTAACTTTGTCGCAAATACGGAAGAACAGAACGATGCTGCAAATATGATTCGCGTGTCAGTGGATGTGGCGAAGAAAACGTTCACAGTGACCAATGATCGAAACAAGGTGAGCAGAAGTTATTCGATAAAATAGCCGAAGGCGAAATATGAAAATTCAACTTCTCAAAATCGCGCACGCCCGTTCAGGCGACAAAGGGGACACGTCCAACATCGGCTTGATCGCATTGAAGCCGGAGTACTATCCGATTCTTGCCCGCGAAGTCACTGCCGAGCGCGTCAAACAGCACTTTACCGGAATCTGCAAAGGCGAAGTCCAACGGTACGAGTTACCGAATCTGGGCGCGCTCAATTTTCTGCTGCACGAAAGTTTAGGGGGCGGTGGGACGGTTTCACTGAAGACAGACCCGCAGGGAAAGACACTCAGTTCGGCTTTGTTGCGAATGGAGATTGAAGTGGAGAAAGGCGTGATTGGTAGTTAGGGGTTGATGGTCGGCGGCTGGTGGGACCTTAACCGCTGGCCATCAACCGCTAGCTCTACTCTCTAGCGCGCGCTGGCCCTGGCGCATACTCCGGGATGGCGAGTGCGTTGCCGCTGCTGAGCGCGCCCTGTTCCGCAGCGCGGCGAAATTCGTAATCGCCTGGGATCAAGGCTCCGCCTGATTCTTTCGTAAAGACAAGCTTGCCGATTTCGGGCGAGAAATCCACCGTCAGCAGATCGCCCATCGCCACCTGCCCGGTGGCAATCAGATTCGACAACGGATATACCAGGAAGCGTTCGATGGAACGTTTGAGATGGCGCGCGCCGTATTTGAAATCAATCCCTTCGTCGAGCAGGAATTTTTTGGCGGCGTCCGTGCATTTGAAAACGAACTTGTCACCCGCGCCTCGCATGACGCGATCCTGCACGGCGCGCAATTCGATCTCCAGAATCTGGCGCAGATGTTCGTCACGCAAGCTGCGAAAGACGACTACCTTATCAATGCGATTCATGAATTCAGGCGAGAATTTGCGCTTGGCCGCTTCCGATGCCGTGCGATAAATCTTCTGGTCAACTTCTGCATCAATCACGCCAGACTTCGGCGCAAAGCCGATGCCGCCCGAAATCATGTCGCTCATCTCACGCGCGCCCAGATTCGAGGTCATAATCACGATAGAGTGCGAGAAGTCCACGCGGCGATTGTCGCCCAGCGTCAAGGTCGCCTTGTCCAGAATGCCAAGTAGCAATTGCCACAGCGCGTCGCTGGCTTTTTCGATCTCGTGAAGAGCACCAATGACAATTTCAAATCGTCCGTGTGCGCGCGATCTATATTCTCCTGCGTTAGCATCGGCGAAGTTTCGCGGTGGCCCAGATAGCCCGGAGGCGAGCCGATCAGCTTGGCAATTTCGTGCGAGTGCTGGAATTCGGCGCAGTCAATTTTTGTAATCAGGTGAGGGTCGCCGAACAGGACTTCCGATGCAGCTTCAACAACGCGCGTCTTGCCCGAACCGGTAGGCCCTAAAAATAACAATGTGCCAATCGGGCGGCCAGGATGCGACAGTCCAGCTAAAAAGATTTGATATAAACCAGTGATTCGCCGTACGGCGCGATCCTGTCCGACGATCAGGTCGGTCAGCTTATCTTCGAACTCCTGCGCCTGCGGACTTTTCAGATCAGGATTTAGATAGTGATGGCTCGGTGCTTGTTTCTGTGCGCTGTTTGTCATCGGCGTTGTCCCCCTTTTACGGCTGACGATGCCGCAGAATGGTTGACGGTTAATAAAAGCATGATCGTTTCTGAAGTTTATTGACGATTCGTAATTGAATCTGTTGATGATCAGATCGTTTGAAAATTCCTTCCTTACATCTTATTCAAACTTTAATCTCTTCAACGCTCAAAAGGCTGGGGTGATGTTTTCTTCAACCGATCCGCATCATACTCAAGCCACTCTTGCCTTGCAATCACCCCAAAATTCATCACCCGGAGCTTACCGGGAGAGATAGTGACCGGTAAAATTATCACTTCCCTATTTTGCACAAATTGCTGCTATCAGCAACGAATTTTCCAACAACACGGCGGACGATCGTAATCGCCGTCCCACTACAATATTCGAAGTTAAATTCACATTTAGTGAATTCCTGACGAAATTCCAGTTGCGTTATTTCCCACTTGTGCGGTTATCCTAAAGGGATGGAAATCTTTTTGTCCACCCGTGAAAGTTTGCCTTGTGATTGAAAAGGTATTAAGTCTAAACAGGATTCGTCATGATCATAGAAGATGCCGCGAATAAATTAGACCGGCACGAGAGGCAACCTCAAATTGACTCCATGCCGGCCTATTTCTATTTAACGAATGCACTGGCAGAAAATTTATCCACCCGGCTCAACTGTCCGGCCCAACCGTCGTTAGAGCGGTTTATCGCCTGACACGCCCCACTGCTGCACGCGCGTTTGGCCTGTAGAACTGTTGACTATCCACCAAGTGCCCGCCGGCGGGCGCCAGATGGCCAAGTCCGTTTTGCCATCGCCGTCATAATCAGCAGGAACTGGAATGTCATAATACGGTGCGGCTTGCAATCCCCAGGCTTGCGTACGGGTCTGGCCGGTGGAGCTATTAACGATCCACCAAACCCCTGTTGAGGCACGCCAGATCGCAATGTCCGTTTTTCCGTCTCCGTCGTAATCGCCCGGCACGGGGATGTCTCCGTACGGAGCCGTTTGCAGCCCCCACGCCTGACTGCGCAACGCGCCATTTGAGCTTTGAAGTATGTACCAATAACCCGTGTTCGGACGCCAAACCGCCAAGTCGGCCTTACGATCACCGTCGTAATCGCCAACCACAGGCTTGTCGCCCTGCATTCCCTGTTGCTGCGAACGGGTTTGGCCAGTAGAGCTGTTGATAATCCACCACGTGCCCGCCGGAGGACGCCAAATGGCAAAATCCGTGATGCCATCGCCATCGTAATCTGCGGGCACAGGAATATCGTAGTAAGGGGCGGACTGAATCCCCCAAGCCTGCGTCCGAATAATGCCTGTAGAGCTGTTAAGCACCGTCCAAACACCCGTACTCGGACGCCAGACAGCCAGATCAACCTTGCCATCACCATCGTAATCGCCCGGTACTGGAATGTCGTTTTGAACACCTAGTATTTGTGCGGATTGCGCGCCGTTGGCGCTGTAAAGCAGATCCCAAATGCTTGAGCCTGGACGCCAGACAGCAATTTCCGATTTGCGGTCGCCATCAAAATCGAATGGTACGCTGCGATTGGCAACTGGCACTGGTTCCGGTATCCCACCAATGGGAATTGTCTGATCAATAAGGCCGCCGAAATCATTTGTCCAGTAATACCCATAAGGCGATCCAGCGACATACGCACGCCCGATGCCGATTACTTTGTACGCCGGATTGAGCATATTCGTATTGTGCCCCGGCGAATTCCGCCATTGATCAAATGTAGCTTGCGCAGTGGCATTACCAGCGGCGATGTTCTCCGCCTTGTACGTCCCGTAGCCGTAACCGAATGCGGTCATGCGTACGAACGGGTCGCGCCCCAGGCTATCGGTATGATTAAAATAGCGATTCGTCGCCATATCCGTGCTCATCCATTTAGCGGCGTTGGTTAATGTCACGGAAACTTGCAGCGGCGTGATAATGCCATTTTGCAGACGGTAATTGTTGATCAGTTGAACAAACACGATTTCCTCGCTACTGAGCGAAACTTGTGCGGGCGCGGGCCGTGCGAAAGTAAGCGCCAGAGCGAAGGCGATCATTATCAAAAAGCCAAGCGCCCACGACCGATTCGTGTGCAGAAAAATTCTGAGAAAAGACACTACTACTTCCTTTTCGGGGGAGATTGTTAAATAAAGTTTCAACCGGCGTGGCATACAGGCACACTTCCTGTCTGACGATTGACTGCGGTGGAAAGCACCGTAGCCAAGCGTTTGCTCAGTTCACAAACACACCTTTGATCGGGTTATAAGAACAAGTGATGAACTGGTGTGGAGTTATCGAAGGCCGTATGTCAGCCGATTAAGATTCAATTCTTTTGCAGTATTTAGGGGAAGACTTGCAGGATGCTGAGTCTTTTTACAGTAGCTAGGAGAGCTTGTAAATAAGAGAATCTCATATTTTCTGATTTTATCTGATTTTAATTGAGCCTGATCGAGGAAATGACAGGAGCATAGACAGCATACCGGCGCTCCTGTCACAAGGCTCTTGCACTTTGGGACTTGCCTTTGAATTCACAACCCAATTTGCTGACTGCTAAGGTAGTAATACAGTCCTTGCCGTTCCATCAGTTCATCGTGTGTTCCCTGTTCAACGATCTTGCCCTTCTCAATGACCAGAATCAGATCGGCATCGCGAATAGTGCTAAGCCGGTGCGCGATGACGAACGAAGTGCGGCCTTTGAAAAGCTGATCCATATTCTCTTTGACCGCCTTTTCCGATTCGGTGTCGAGCGCCGAGGTCGCTTCGTCGAAAATCAGGATCGGAGGTTTGTTGTAAACGGCGCGCGCGATGGCTAGCCGCTGGCGTTGGCCGCCAGACAGCGCGATGCCCGTTTCTCCAACGCGCGTGTCATACCCTAGCGGCAACCGTTCGATGAAATCGTGCGCATTGGCGACGCGCGCGGCCCAGGCAACGCGATCCGGGTCAGGCTCTTCGTCGCCGAAGGCAATGTTTTTGGCGATGGTGTCGTCGAACAAATAGTTCTCTTGCAAAACAAAGCCGATCTGGCGGCGCAGGTCGCGATAGCGCAGTTTGCGCTGTTCAACGTCGTCGAAGAAGATTGAGCCTTCGGTCGGTTCCAGCATCCCTGCCAGACATTTGACCAACGTGGTTTTGCCGGAACCGCTGCGGCCAACAACGGCGATGGTCTTACCTGCGGGAATATCAATCGAGATGTCTTCCAGAATTTTCGTGCCGTCAACACCGCCATAAGCGAAGCCGACGTTCTGCAACCGCACGCGCCCTTCTAAAGTGCGAACTGGTTTCAGATTTGAATGATCGCTTCCCTGCTCCGGCTCCGATTCAAAAATGTCGTTCATACGATTCAACAGCACGGAGGCGAATTGCCAGTTGTCCCACATCGAAAGCAAGGTCAGGATCGGCGCGTTGGCCATCGCTACCAGCGAATTGAACGCGACCATTGCGCCGATGGTCATCTCGCCGCTCATCACGCGCTGAGCCGCAACAAACAGGAACATCGCCATCGAAAGAAAGCTGACTGTTTGCACAGCGCCTTCGTAACCCATCATCAGAAAGTTAGACTTGAACTGTTTTTTGGCCAGCCCGTGAAATTCGTTGAGCATCTTTTCGCGCAAGCCGGATTCCGCCCCCAGCGCCTTGACCGTTTCGATGCCTTTGATCGCGTCAATCTGGTGCGAATTGTATTTGCCGTAAGCCTCTTCCAGTTCGTCGAACATCGGCCCCAACCGTTTGCTGGAATACTTCATCAAGCCCGCGTAAAGCGGCGCGACGGCCAGAAAGACACCGGCCAGCATTGGGCTATAAAAAAACATCAGCGTGACAGCCGCGGCGATCTGTGCAATCGAAGTCAGT
>JBDSAM010000432.1:0-5383 GCA_039922135.1 Blastocatellia bacterium | reverse complement strand
CGCTTTTTATCATCCGGCTCGTGTCAGTATCTGCTGTCGAAAACATCCTGAAAGAATCACGCAGCGCCATCGTTGATCTGTTGAAGATCAAGGGCGCAATGAATGTCGAGCAGTTGGCGCAGGGGTTGGCCGTGTCCAAGGTTTGTATCCGCCGTCACCTGAGCCTGCTGGAAAGCGATGGGATCGTCTGTTTTGAACAGCAGCGGCACGAACGCGGACGCCCACGATTTATCTACCGGCTGACAGAAAAGGCGCAATGCCTGTTCCCGCAGATTTATGATGAATTCGCCAAAGAGGTGCTAGTGCACGTGCAACGCCAGTTTGGCGACGAAGCCTTGATGAAAGTGCTGGGCGCGCGAGCAGATGAACTGATCGCGCAACTGAAAGTGCAATTCGCCGATTTGAACTTTGATGAACGAGTGAAGGAACTGACCAAAGTAATCAGCGCGAAAGGTTATTTGGCTGAGGCCCAAAAGATGAAAGACGGCACGTATCGTTTGCGCCAGCGCAACTGTCCGACCGAAAGCGTGGCGATTGCGTACCCGCAGGTTTGCGAAGAAGAGATTCGCGTTTACCGCGAAACCTTGAATTGTGAAGTGACGCGCGAATGCCGCATCACCGATGGTTCGCAGCATTGCGAATATCGCGTCAGGCCGCGAATGCTGACGCAGATTTCCAAAAAGACAAAAAGGTGAGATGACCGAAACAGCTACCCCAATTACTGAAGTTACTGAAGTTACTGAAGAGATAGTTTTGAATGCCCTGCGAGCGGTGAAAGACCCCGACCTGCATAAAGACATTGTCACGCTGAATATGATCCGCGACGTGAGCATCTGCGGCGGCATCGTCGCTTTTCGGTTCGTGCTGACTACGCCGGCCTGCCCGGTGCGCGACCAGCTAAAATTCGAAGCCGAAAAAACCGTCATGGCAGTGCCAGGCGTTGAACGCGTCGAAGTCAAGATGGACGCCGAAGTGCCGAAAGCGCGAGGTTCGCTGGACAAAGCCGACATCGCGGGTATCGGCCACATCATCGCTGTCAGTTCAGGCAAAGGCGGCGTCGGCAAATCCACTGTCGCAGTCAATCTGGCCGTATCGCTCAGCTTGATGGGCGCGCGCGTCGGTATCGTGGACACGGACATCTATGGCCCGAACGTGCCGATTATGATGGGCGGCAACGATATGCCGATGGTGCGTGGCGAAAGGTTGATTCCGCCCGTTTACCACGGCGTCAAGACTATGAGCATTGGATTGCTCAATCCAGGCGACAAAGCAATTGTCTGGCGCGGCCCTATGCTCACTTCTGCCGTGTCGCAGTTCCTGAAGCAGGTGGAATGGGGCGAACTGGATTATCTGGTTGTGGATATGCCGCCAGGTACAGGCGATGTGCAATTGAGCTTGGCGCAGATGGTTTCAATTGCAGGGGCTGTGCTGGTCACTACGCCGCAGGAAGTCGCGCTTGGCGACGTGCGCAAGGCGTATAACATGTTTGAACAGCTTCACGTTCCGGTACTGGGCGTGGTTGAAAATATGAGTTACTTCGAATGCGCGCACGGCGAAAAGTATTTCATCTTTGGCAACGGCGGAGGCGAGGCGCTGGCGTCGCGGTACGACGTGCCGTTTCTGGGCGCGGTTCCGATTGCAATGAGCATTCGCGAAGGCGGCGATTTGGGTATGCCGGTCGTCATCGGACAGCCTGACAGCCCTCAGGCAAAAGCTTTCAAGCACATCGCGCAGAACGTTGCCGCGCAGGTAAGCATCGGAGCAATCAAGGCCAGCAAGGCGCTGCCAGTCCTGAGCCTGAAAAAGTAGCCTGAATGTGGTTTGACGCTGCCGATGACTGTCGGTATCTTTTGTTCGGCAGGCTTTCACGGAATGCTGGCACTGCATGCCGGTAATTTTGATAACGCACTTACTTAATAACACTACGGCAAGCCACAAAGCCTGCCGGATATATTCAAAAAAGGAGATCGAAGACAATGAATCTGACTTTAACTGAAAATGCCGCAAGCGAAGTGAAGAAGTTTATCGAGGCCGAGAACGTGGGCAATGATGGC
The DNA here is from genome assembly GCA_039922135.1 of Blastocatellia bacterium. Taxonomy (GTDB): domain Bacteria; phylum Acidobacteriota; class Blastocatellia; order RBC074; family RBC074; genus RBC074. The sequence goes on along the minus strand of JBDSAM010000432.1, from coordinate 3,329 downwards.
GGACTTCGCGTTAAGGTGCTGCCGGGCGGCTGCTCCGGCTTCCAGTACGGAATGAACGTTGAGGAAGCGCCGGGGGCGACCGATGAGGTTGTCGAAGCTGCTGGCCTGCGCGTTTTCGTAGACATGTTCAGCGCACAATATCTGGAGAATGTGCAGATTGATTATGTCAACAGCGTGATGGGATCGGGCTTCACCTTCAACAACCCTAATGCTTCGGGCGGTTGCGGCTGCGGAAGTTCTTTCACAGCTTAACCAGCATTGAAACTTAGGGGACGGCTCCCAGCCTTTCTGCGGCGGGAGCCGTTTTCTGCGGTTAACTCTTATCAGTAATTATTCTTATTACTGATAATTGACAGTTCTATGTCCAGCGACTAGGATGCGGCCTGGAAGTATCCCGAATGATTTATCGCAATACCAAACAACGTAAGGCGATCCTTGATGCGATTGAAGGACACGGCGGTCATCTGACTGCGGAAGAGGTTTACAAGATTGTCAAACGACGCCATCCGCGGCTGAGTTTGGGCACGGTTTATCGCAATTTGCGCCTGCTGGCCAAGCAAGATTTTGTCCGCGAACTGGATTTCGGCATGGCGATCACCTACTTCGAAACCGTTAAGGATACGCATTATCACCTGGTCTGCCGTCTCTGCGGTGGGATTGCAGACGTGGAAATGGAACTCGAACGTAAGCTGATGCGGATGGTCGAGCGATCCTCCGAGATTGGAGGATTTCAGATCGAACAGCACCGGCTCGATTTCGTGGGCGTCTGTCAAGCCTGTCAGTCCGAACCGGCACGAGCAGGTAAACAGGCGCGGACACTCAAACTACGCTAATTCGGTACCGCGCGCGTCAGCCAGTGGCAGGCAATCGCTGGCTGACGCGCGCGGTACCGCACCAACCCAGGAGAAAACAACATGCCAGCACTTGCAGGAACGCAAACCCATGAGAATTTGAAGCACGCCTTTGCCGGCGAATCGCAAGCCAATCGCCGTTACTTATACTTCGCGCGCCAGGCCGATGTGGAAGGTTATCCCGATGTCGCCGGTTTATTTCGCGACACGGCTGAAGGCGAGACAGGCCACGCGCACGGCCATCTGGACTTTTTGAAAGAAGTCGGTGATCCCGCGACCGGCGAACCGATCGGCGATACGTCGAAGAACTTGAAGGCCGCTGTCGTTGGCGAAACCTACGAGTATACGGAGATGTATCCGGGCTTTGCCCGCACCGCGCGTGAGGAAAAATTCGAAGAAGTTGCTGAGTGGTTTGAGACCTTGGCGCGCGCTGAAAAGTCGCATGCAGGCCGCTTCCAGAAAGGGCTTGATACACTCGATAGTTAAACGCAGAAACGCCCTCGGCAATTTTCTGAAGTTGGAGTAACAGAAAATTCGCCGAAGGCGCGACCGTGAATCCGGAACCGGCTTCCTTAGATTTCTGGCAAGATTGCTCGCGAACCTTTTCCACTAGTGCGCGGGCTTTCCTACTCAGCAATGGGCTTTATAAGGTTTATTTAGCAACTGGACAATTTCCAACGATTTAAGGAGCCGGAAATTGGACAACTCTTTACAGAAGACCCTTTGTGTAAAAAGTTCCGGATGATGCGGTTGTTAAACTACAACGGCGGCTGATCAAGCACCGAGAGAGTGCGGTGCCGCCCATTACACTTAAAGCTGAACGGACCTTCCGTTCGATCAAGGAGAAGTCAATGAACAAGAACCTGAAGACGTTGCTCGCCGCTTTCGCAGTAGTTGCGCTGTCGTTGGTGTCAACGTATGAAGTCAGTGCTCAGGGGCAGCCGACGCCCAACCAGTTCTGGTGGCCTGACCAACTCGACCTCACACCGCTTCGGCAGCACACCGCCGAGTCCAACCCGATGGGAGAAAAGTTCGATTACGCCAAGGCGTTTGCAAGCCTTGACCTCAATGCCGTCAAGCAGGACATCAAGAAGGTCCTGACGACGTCGCAGCCCTGGTGGCCGGCTGACTACGGAACCTACGGCCCGTTCTTCATCCGAATGGCTTGGCACAGTGCTGGCACGTATCGTGTGGCTGACGGGCGCGGGGGCGCGGGAGGCGGTCAACAGCGATTCGAGCCGCTCAACAGTTGGCCGGATAACGCCAACCTCGACAAGGCGCGGCGACTGCTCTGGCCGGTCAAGCAGAAGTACGGTCAGAAGATCTCCTGGGCCGATCTGATGGTCTTAACCGGAAATGTCTCGCTGGAGTCCATGGGCTTCAAGACTTTCGGCTTTGCCGGTGGGCGCAAAGACGACTGGGAGCCGGACTTGGTCTACTGGGGGCCAGAGAAGAAGTTTCTTGCTGCTGAGCGCTACAGCGGAGACAGAAAACTCCAGAATCCGCTTGCCGCTGTGCAGATGGGCCTGATCTATGTGAATCCTGAAGGCCCGAACGGCAATCATGATCCGCTGGCGGCCGCAAAGGACGTCCGCGACACGTTTGGTCGTATGGCGATGAACGACGAGGAGACGGTTGCGCTCATCGCCGGTGGCCACACCTTCGGCAAGGCACATGGTGCCCATGCTCCGTCCAAGTGCGTGGGGCCAGAACCCGCAGCAGCCGGTGTCGAGCGGCAAGGACTCGGCTGGGATAACAATTGCGGCAAGGGCAACGCGGGTGACACAGTCACCAGCGGCCTGGAAGGCGCATGGACTTCGAAGCCGATGGCTTGGACCTCGGAGTACCTCACGAACCTGTTTGCCTTTGATTGGGTAAGGACCAAGAGTCCCGCAGGAGCGACGCAGTGGATTCCCGCGAATGGTAAGGCCGCGAACACCGTACCCGACGCGCACGATCCGTCAAAGAAACACGCGCCGATTATGTTCACGACAGACCTCGCGCTGAAGTTCGACCCAAGCTACCAGAAGATTGCCAAGCGCTTCGTGGAAAACCCGGAGGAATTCCGGCTCGCATTTGCCAAAGCGTGGTTCAAGCTGACCCACCGCGACCTAGGCCCGCGTTCCCGCTATGTCGGTTCGGAAGTTCCGAAAGAAGACCTGATTTGGCAGGATCCGCTCCCCCGCATCAGCTATAAGCAGATTGACGCGAAGGATGTGGCAACGCTGAAATCCAAAATCCTCGCATCGGGCCTGACCGTCCCGGAACTGGTCAGGACGGCGTGGGCCTCGGCGGCTACCTTTCGCGGCACAGACATGCGCGGTGGTGCGAACGGCGCGCGCATTCGCCTGGCGCCGCAGAAGGATTGGGAAGTCAACAATCCTACTGAATTGGCCAAAGTGGTGGGGCAGTTGGAAAGCATCCAGAAGGAATTCAACCGCGGTGCCAAGAAAGTATCGCTGGCCGACCTGATCGTGC
>JBDSAM010000431.1:0-4428 GCA_039922135.1 Blastocatellia bacterium | reverse complement strand
TGAATATTGTATGGAAGTTACGTGGGAGAATTGTCGCTGGCGTGTATGCGGCTCTTTGCATGGGCTTGTTATTCAGCGTGATCGAACCGGTTCGCGCCGATAAGAATCCGAAGCCTGAAGATGTGGTCGAACGGACAATTACGTTTTACGGCAGCCGCGCGGCGCTTTACACCGTTCAGCGCAATGGAACGCTACGAGCACTGGTCCAGCTTTTCACGCCGGAAGGCAAACGCGAAGGCAAATCCGTCACCAAATTCATCCGCAAAGAAAAGATGAAAGACGACCTGCTGATGATAGACCTGGATTTTCCCGGTACGCGATATATCATCGGCTTTGACGGCAAAGACCCCTGGAGCATCAATAACGGCGAGGTTCAACCGATGTCGAAAGAAGCGGCCAAGGCTTTTCGCGCCGCGCACGAACACAGTTACGAGGCGCTGCTGCGTTACAAGGAGAATGACGGCAAACTCGAATATGTCGGCAGCACAAAACTCGGCACGCTGGAAATGGATATCATTGACCTGATCCTACCTGATGGTGCCCGCACGCGGTATGAAATCAGCCGCAAATCGGGACGCATTCTCTATCTTAGCTATGAAGAGAAACAGGACGAGAAAGCCGAGCCAGTAAAGTACCGCCTCTACTTCAAAGACTTTCATATTATCCAGAACTCGCTCGTGCCTTATCAGATTGTGGTTTATCAGGACGGCAAGATCGTCGAGGAACGTAAAGTGGTCGAAGCCGTCTTCAACGTTCAACTAGACGAGAAATCCTTCAAGGCCGAAAACGCCAACAAACCTGCCGAAGCCGCCGTCAAATAATGACCAATGCTCCAGCGCCGTCTTCGAGTACCGGGAGAACTTTCAGATAGAAGACGGCACGCGCAACCCCACGAATCAATCTAACCTGCCCCTTACACCGTTTTTTTTGACACCTTTCCGAACTTAGGTGTAGCATTACGCCTCCTGCTGAGAGGCTCCCTTTTCAGTCTTGGCTCAGCATTTTTCCTTGTGAGCAACCAACGTCTATGGCGATTCGCGCAAAGCTGGTCATCGTTTTTTTCGCATTTATCATCGTGCCGATGTTTTTATTGTGGGCGCGATGGCAGGCCACAGCGATCGAGAGCATCAAAACGGTTCTTAAGCAGTCCTTGAACGAACGCGCCAGTGAAATCTCTGATCAAATCACCCGCTCATTGCAAAATCATCAAACACAAATTCTGGAGTTAACGCGGCAACCCGCACTGCGAACCTATGCGCGCGGGGCGCTGCAAAGCACGCAGGTTTTGCCAGATAAGTCTTTGCGCGATGGCCTTTCGGCCCTCTTGCTGGGTCATCAACCCGAGTACGCAGCGCTGATTGGGGTCAACCGTCAGGGAACGCCGCTCTTCAAGATCGAACCCGGGCCGGGGCCCAACGGGGTCGTCTTTCCTTATTACTCTGACAAAAACTTTTCCAGCGAAGACATCGTGCAAATGCCGGATGCCTTTACGGAAACGGCGGCTGATGTTGTTTTCGTTTCAGAGATTCAACAGAACAACACTGGGCCCTATCTGCATCTGATCGCGCCGCTGCGCGATGAAACCAATCACATTACGGCAGCGCTGGTCATCAAACTCCGCACAGAGCAATTGCTGGGCGAAGCTGCCGGTCCGCGCGTCATCACGCAGGGGAAGTCCAGCGGGGCAAGTCCGGAAGCAATCATTCTCAGTCCGCAAGGAACAGTGCTGTACTCGGCAGATCCCTCGAAACAGGGGCGGCCTTATGCTGAAGTCTTTCGCGATTTTAGAAAACCGTTCACCGACCTACTGCTTGAAGCGGACAAGGACCCCAAGTGGGAACCCTGGTTGATCCGCTATCGCCTACGCGAATCCAAACCGCGGCTTTCGATCTTTATGGTTGAAAATTATAGCGACGCGGTGGGACAGCTTGAGTTCGATAGTTATGTGCTGCTGCTGCTGACGATGCTCCTGGTTATCGTTGCGATGCTGGCGCTTTATTACCTGATTAGCGGCATCACCGATTCGATCCGCAAAGTGACCAACGGCGCGCGAGCCATCGCCACCGGAAATCTTGGTTACCAGATCAGAATCAAGGCCAAGGACGAAACGCGTGTGCTGGCGGAATCGTTTAATCGCATGGCCAGCCGCTTGCGCGAAATGATTCGCAAGGAAGGCGAGCAGAAACAGTTTGAATCGTTCGCGCGATTGTCAGCAGTATTGACGCACGATCTGAAGAATCAGATTCTGTCGCTCTCGCTGCTGGTCAATAACATGGAGCGCAAGTTCCACCGCGAAGGCTTCCGCGAAGACGCCATGCGCACGTTGTCGGAAACGGTCAATAATTTGCAGAGTCTGGTTTCGAAGATGTCCGACCCACGCACGCCGACCAAGCGCATTCGCGAGAAGTCAAATCTGACGGTGCTGGTCGAGCGTGTTCTACAGCGCACCGCCGCGCAAGCAACCAACAAATACAAAGTATCAACTCAGCTTACGCCGGAACTCTTCGCCACCGTGGACGGCAAAGCTATCGAACGCGTGATCGAAAATCTGGTTATTAATGCGCTTGAAGCCATGCCTGATGGGGGATCTCTGCGCATCGTGACCAAAGTAGAAAATGGGAACGCAATTGTGGCCATTGCTGATTCAGGCAAGGGCATGGCAGAAGAGTTCGTCCGTGACCGGTTGTTTCATCCCTTCGCGACAACCAAGAAGAAAGGCATTGGCCTAGGCCTTTATTCATGCCGCGACATTGTGGAACAACATAACGGACGGATTGAGGTGAGCAGCAGAGTAGATTCCGGCACCGAATTCAGAATCGTCATCCCCCAACAGATCGAAGAACGGAAGGCCGAAGCGAAATCGGCAACCGCATAATTCAGTTGGCAGAAAGACGGAAATTTATCAATCTCCTGCCTCGCCAACTTCCGACCCCGAAATCATATGCCTGATCAACCGAAACAAACCGTGCTCGTTGTGGATGATCACGAATCCGTCCGCAAACAGCTCTATTGGGCGCTGGAAGAAAATTACCGCGTACTCGAAGCGGATTCGCGCACGAGCGCGATGAGGATTGTCGAACAGGAACCTCTGGACGTGGTGTTGTGCGATCTGCGCATGCCGCCCAATCAACAGGACATCACTGAAGGACTGGCCCTGCTGGAAGCCGTCCGGAAATTCAGCCCTCTGCTTCCGGTTATTGTCATCACCGGCGACGAAGACCGCGAGACCGCGCTGAAAGTCGTGCAGCGTGGAGCATATGATCTTTTCTACAAGCCGTTCAATGTGGCTGAGGTCGAAATCATCGTCCGCCGCGCCGCTCAGCATTACCTGCTGGAAAAAGACAATCTCAACCTGCGCAGCGAACTGCGCCGCAGCGGCGACTGGCAGAAAGGAATCGTCGGCTCCAGCCCCACTTTGGCGCGCGTAATGGATCAAGCCCGCGCCGTCGCCGAAACCAGCGCGACGGTGCTCATCACAGGCGAATCCGGCACCGGCAAAGAGATGATGGCGCGATTCATTCACGAAAACAGCCCTCGCGCGCGCGCGCCCTTCATCGCCTGCAACATCGCCGCGCTGCCCGAAACCCTGGTCGAATCGGAGTTATTCGGTCACGAGAAAGGCGCGTTCACGGGCGCAGCCACGCGCAGGCAAGGCCGTTTTGAACTGGCCGACACGGGCACGCTGTTTCTGGATGAGATCGGCGAGATGACGCCGGCGATGCAGGTAAAATTGCTCCGCGTTCTACAGGAGCGCGAATTCGAGCGGCTGGGCGGCCAGCAGAAAATCACCGTGGACATTCGCGTCGTGGCCGCCACCAACCGCAACCTGGAACAGATGATCGAAGCCGGACAGTTCCGCGAAGACCTGTATTACCGTCTGAACATCATCAACCTGGAACTGCCGCCACTGCGCGAACGTCCTGAAGACATTCCGATTTTAGCCGACCACTTCGCCACCAAGGCCGCAACCAAGCACGGCAAGCAGTCGCAGGCGCCGACCCAGAGTTTTCTGGATAATCTGGCTGCTTACCGCTGGCCCGGCAATATCCGCGAACTGGAAAACGTCATCGAACGTGCCGTGGTCATCAATCAATCCGCGATCCTGGATGACAGCTTGTTGCCGCCCAAGGTCGTTGCCCAAGAGAACAAAACTCAGAACACGCCCAAACAAACCGCTGTGCCGCAGGTGGAATTGGTCAACGGTGTGTTGCCGCCAGACCTCTCGTTTGAAACCGCTCTTCAGCAGTTCAAGCGACAGTTGGTCGCCCAAGCCCTGCGCGAATGCAATGCCTCGCGTTCAGAGGCCGCGCACCGGCTGAAAATCAGCCGCCAATATCTGCACCGATTGATCAACGAATTGAAGGTAGAAGGCTGAAGCCATCTGGCCGGAAATTCCAATCACAATTCCATCACGCGTCGCCCTTCAAT
>JBDSAM010000430.1:0-7822 GCA_039922135.1 Blastocatellia bacterium | reverse complement strand
CGCCCAGCGGGTTTGTAACATTCCGTAAAGCTGCAGGTCAGCAACAAAAGCGGCAAAAATAGAAAAGCTCGTGTTTTTGTTTTCATCATCGGCGTCATCCAATCAAGTCCAAGTTAGGTGCGGGATGATACCAGAGCAAGTCTTCTTCTGACATCAAACAGAATCGGCAGAATCGGCAGAATCGGCAGAATCGGCAGAATCGGTCACGATCCCGCGCGAAAAATGGAAGAAGCGTCTGGAGTGGAGCCGATTTCCATATGCTGAAGCGGGAGCATTTCTACCACGTAGGATCGTCCGAAGATTTGAGGCACCCGATGGTAGGGGCGCTCGTCTCAAATTTTCCGATGCCTGAACCTGCCCCAGTCGTTCAACCAAAGGCACAGACCATGCTGTTCGCGTTGGAAACAACTCCATAAGTACAGTGTCGAAGACAGGTAAAAGGCTGATTACTTCTGTTGTTTGCGCAACGCATCGCGTTCCAGCATCGCTTGGATGGCAGGCTCTGGCGGTAAACGAAACGATGTTTTGCGCATGGCAGCTACGGCAAGCGGTAAATCAATCAGATTTCTGGCGGCTGCCCGCTCAAGCAAGGTGAAGAGGGCAATCGTTTGAAGATTGAGCCGTTTGGCCTCCGGCAGAGCATTTTTGTCGTCGAGTAAAACGGCGTCGGCGTTCAGTTCCAAAGCCAGAGCGAACGCCTCACGCTCGCCATCATCAATCTTCTTTTGCGGCGTGAACAGCGAAAGGTCGGCTTTCCTCACTTCCAGCCAGGCGGGACGCGCCAGCATCCAATCCTTGACTTGCTGTGGAGTCTTTGGGCGTTGTAATTCTTCGGCGACTTTTTCAGGGATGATGACCTTGCCGAAAAGAGTTTCAAGCAACTGAACCTCGGCAATTTCGATCAGGTAACGAAGCGGTGTTGTATCGGAGACAATGATCATTTGCCGTTTCTGGCCAGCAGCGCATCCAGGGCTGCTCCCTCTCTTTCAAAGTCTTCTGTCGTGTACTTGCTCCGCACGTCATATCGCTTGAAAAACGCATTCAAGTCTTCTCGGTCCTCAAACCCAAGCATCTCCATCACCTCGCGCTCAGTGATCAAGTCGGACTCGTGCGCTTGAATGGCAGACAGTTCCAATAGCCGCTGCTCAAGCGGTTCGCTGGAACCATTCTGAATCGCAGCGGCGACTCCATCCGGGATTGTCAGAATTGCTTGTTGCATAGTTCTTCCTCATTTTTGAGGGTACATCCGTGTTCTGTTCTTAGGCAAGCTTCTGTTGTCGCAAACGTTGTGCACAGACGGCTATCCGACCAAAACATTGACAAGCGCGCTGGGTGATGAGACAAAGCGATCCGTCCATTCCCAGGCTGGCTGTTTCTGAAACAACTGAGCAGCCAACAGTCGCGCCCCATCTCTTCCAACGATATTTAGGCTGCCCCCTTTGTCAGAATTGCCATTATGCGTCTGTGCAACTGCTAACAATGCTTCACAATCAAGAGAAGATTTATGAGTGAACTGAAAACATGCTTCAAAAAGGTTGACTACGACCTGAGTGGGTTGCTCCACTACATCGAGATCGGAGACATTGGATTGCCAGACATCCAGCGTCCATTCGTCTGGTCAAACGCGAAGGTGCGTGACTTGTTTGACTCGATGTATCGAGGCTTCCCCGTAGGGTATCTGCTTTTCTGGGAAAACGGGACAGCCAACGGCGCGAAGCAAATTGGCGTGGGCAACAAACAGCATACCGTGGCGTCACGATTGATCGTGGACGGGCAGCAGCGGTTGACCTCTTTGTTTGCCGTCTTTCGTGGACGCAAGGTGTTAGATGATGACTACAAGGAGCGACAGATCGAGGTAGCCTTCCGTCCGCGCGACGGAAAATTTGAGGTGGCCGACGCGGCAATCCGCCGTGACCCGGAATGGATCGCGAATATTTCAGACATCTGGTCATCCGGAAAACCAAACTACCGGATGGTGAAAGACTTTCTGAAGCAACTGGAAAACAAAGGACCACTGACTGCTGATGATGAGGACATAATCAGCCACAACCTGGGTCGGCTTTTCGAGTTGCAAAATTATCCGTTCACGGCGTTGGAGATCGCGCCAACTGTGGACGAAGAGCATGTGGCGGATATTTTCGTGCGCATCAACAGCGAAGGCGTCCGGCTGAACCAGGCTGACTTTATCCTGACTTTGATGTCTGTCTTCTGGGACACGGGACGGATTGCGCTGGAAACGTTTTGCCGACTCTCCAGACAGGCACCTTCGCCAGGCGCGCCCGCTTCCCCTTTCAACCATTTCATCCAACCCGATCCAGACCAGCTATTGCGCGTGGCGGTGGCGTTTGGCTTCCAACGCGGGCGGCTAAAGAGTGTGTATCAGGTATTGCGCGGGAAGGATTTGGACACCGGTGAATTCACTGCTGAACGACGGGACATGCAATTCAAATTATTGCAGGACTCGCAGGCGGAAGTGCTGAATCTGACGCACTGGCATCAGTTCCTGTCGTGCCTTATTGGCGCGGGCTTTCGCAGCGCAGAAATGATCTCATCGCGGAATGCCCTGCTTTATGCGTATGCTTTTTATTTGATAGGCCGGAAGAGGTTTGAATTGCCTGAAAACCAATTGCAGCGATTGATTGGGCGCTGGTTTTTTGCGTCGAGTCTGACCGGACGTTACACAAGTTCGCCAGAGACGGTAATGGATGGCGACCTAAATCGGTTCAAGGCTGCAAAAGATGCAGCGGGTTTTGTCGGGATACTGGAAGAAATGATGGCAAACGAACTGACCAACGACTTCTGGGCCGTGACGCTGCCTGCCAATCTCGATAGTTCATCGGCACGAAATCCTGAGTTATTCGCTTACATTGCGGCGCAGAACCGACTGAGCGCACCGGTGCTCTTCTCGCACAAAAAAGTGCCAGACCTGCTTGACCCGACCATCAAGACAAAGAAGAAGGCGTTGGAGCGGCACCACCTTTTTCCCCGTGCGTGGCTGGAGAGGCAGGGTGTTGTTGACCTGAAGCTGATCAACCAGCTTGCGAATTTTGCGCTCTTGGAATGGCCAGAGAATATCGACATCAGCGATAAGCCGCCGACTGAGTATGTGCCGAAGATTCGAGAACGTTTTTCGGCAGACGATTGGAGCCGCATGCACGAGTTTCACGCCCTGCCAGAGGGCTGGAATGAGATGCAATACGAGACCTTCCTCAACGAGCGGAGAAAGCTTATGGCGGCGATCACGAGGCGTGGTTTTGAGTCACTGAAACAACCTTGAGCTTCAATAATGAGCGAACACCAGACACCCAAAAAGCGGTAAGCATGTCACACGATGTCAGTCCTGGTTCCCGCGTGCGTTACCGCGTGCTGGCGCTGGCAGTGCTGCTGGTGGAAATCACGTATCTGGATCGTGTCTGCCTCTCGCTGACTACTATGCGAAATTGCCTGAAAGATTCTGGAAGGACAAGCAAGTGCTTGAGTTCTCGAGGACAAGCCAAATAGAATGAATTTCCTTGAGCACAGCACAGCAAGTCACAACATTGGCTCAAACATACCGGAATGTAGACAGTAGAACGGTATGGCGAGCGGTAGCGAGTTGCCTGCAGTGCAGTTACCAATGCCGAACCAAACCAAAGGCTGATTACTGAGAAAGACTATGGCAAAAGATACCTACGACGTACTCATTGTTGGCTCAGGCGCTTCAGGCGGCATGGCTGCTTATATCCTGACGCAAAAGGGCGTGAAGTGCCTATTGCTTGAAGCTGGTCCGGCGGTTGATTTCAATCGGCAACGCGTCTTGAAGCCCGTGTATGAATTGCCGTATCGCGGCTTGGGCAAGCCGGGCAAGCTGCCCCTGATCTATCAAGCCACTGAGTTCAACGCCAATCAATGGGTTGATGATGCGCAGGTGCCATATACCTATGATCCGAAAAAACCTTATAGCTGGGGGCGAGTACGAATGGTCGGCGGCAAATCGCTGTTCTGGGCGCGCATGTCTTATCGCTTGAGCGATTATGAATTCAAAGCCAAAGACCACGACGGCTTTGGCGACAACTGGCCTATTAGTTACGCCGACCTCGCGCCCTACTATGATCGCGTCGAGCCTATCTTTCGTGTCAGTGGGCGCAAGGAAGGGTTGCCGCAACTGCCCGACGGGAAATTCGTGGACGACAATTCCCCTGATGGCGAAGTACTCAAACGCATTGCGAAAGCGGCACAAGGGCGTGGCGCTGCAGTGACCAAGATTCGCCGCTCGCTAGGCGATGGACAGTTCGCAAGCTCATTCAATTTATTGCTGCCCACGGCGCAAGAGACAGGCAACTTAACCATTGTGCCCAATGCGGTCGTGCGCGCCGTCACGCTGGACAAGCAAACGGGCAAGGCCAATGGCGTGAGCTTCTTCGACCGCCAGTCGGGCCGTGAATTACACGCCAAAGCCAGAGTCGTCGTGCTGGGAGCTTCGTGTTTGGAAAGCACGCGGATTCTGCTGAATTCCAAGATCGCCAATTCCAGCGGCGTACTCGGCCATTATTGGCACGATCAGTACTACATTCCGAATGGCGTCGTTGGCATCATCCCCGAAGCACGAGACGGCAAAGCGCCGCGTGGGTTAATCGGCAGCTCCGGTTACATTCCGCGCTTTCGGAATTTGAAAACCAGGGAGAAAGGCTTTTTGCGCGGCTATGCTTCCGATTTGAATCCGGGCCAGTCGCCTGATGCAAAACTGTTTCCAGCCTGGGGCGCGGAATTGGAAAAGCTGCTCATCAGTCATCGGGGCGCGGGAATCGGCACGACGATCATGGGCGAAGTGCTGCCGCGCTTTGAAAATCACGTCCAGCTTGATCCAAAAATGGCTGATGCGTGGGGCATTCCCGTGTTGAATTTTAACTGTAGTTACTCCGACAACGAATTCAACATGGCCAAAGACGCCGTCAACACCATCAGCGAGATGTTCACTGAAAGCGGATTTGAAGTGTTGCACCGCAACGAAAAGATGAACAGAGCAGGCCGCAGCATGCACGAATTAGGCACCTGCCGAATGGGTGACAATCCCAAAACAAGCGTGCTGAACAAGTGGAATCAAAGCCACGATGTGAAGAATTTATTCGTCGTGGATGGCAGCAGTTTCGTCACGGGCGGATCGCAGAATCCGACGCTCACAATTATGTCGCTTGCAATGCGCGCCTCGGAATATCTTGTGGAACAATTGCGCAAAAGGGATTTGTGAAGCCGAGTTGATCTGCGCCGCTGTTCGCAGGCGGCGTGCTTTATTTGCTGGGTGCGTTGCATTGGTGGCTGGTGGATCCGCGCCGCGCTATTGCCATTCATCCACAGTCCGACTGACACCGGATGTAATGCTCCGTGCCTTGACAAAACGGTCTGCAAGATTATGATTCGGGCGCTGCAATGATTCATTCACACCATACATTTTGTTATTGTCCCCGCACTTGTACCTGCTTCTGTTGTTGCCGGTAAACAACCCGGCTTTCTCTTTTTCACAAGCTCAACCCAACCTTAGGAGGAAGATTATGTCTATCCGCATTGGCGACATCGCGCCGGATTTTACGGCGCAAACTACTGAAGGAACCATCAACTTTCACGAATGGCTCGGCGATGGCTGGGGCGTTCTGTTTTCGCACCCCAAGGATTTCACGCCGGTCTGCACTACTGAGCTTGGCGAATGCGCGCGTCTGAAGCCCGAATTCGACAAACGCAACGTCAAGATCATCGGTCTGAGCGTTGACTCTTCCGATTCTCATCACAAATGGGCTGAAGACATCGCAGAAACACAGGGCACCGCCGTGAACTTCCCCGTCATTGCCGATTCTGACAAAAAAGTGGCCGACCTGTACGAGATGATCCATCCGAACGCCAGCGACACTTTCACCGTGCGTTCGGTCTTCGTCATCGGCCCGGATAAGAAAGTAAAACTGACGCTGACTTATCCGGCCAGCACGGGCCGCAACTTCGCCGAAATTCTGCGCGTGATTGATTCACTGCAACTGACGGCGAAATACAGCGTGGCCACGCCAGTCAACTGGAAAGACGGCGACGATGTCATTATCGTCCCGGCGGTTTCGGACGAAGCGGCCAAGGAGAAATTCCCCGGCGGTTGGAAGACAGTCAAGCCCTACCTGCGAGTCGTAGCGCAACCTGGCAAATAGATCACAGTCAAAATTGAGTGGCAAACTTAAAATTTGCCGCTCATTCATTAATTACGATGCTGTCTCATCACCCTACAGTCGTTTCACCCGCCTCGCGCGGCACTGCTATCGCAGGCGCATCAACGCTGCCTGATCTAATCGGAAACACGCCCCTACTCAAGCTGAACAATCTCAACCCAAATCCACAGATTGAAATTTATGCCAAAGCGGAATGGGCGAATCCTGGAGGTTCGGTTAAAGATCGTCCGGCGCTGAAGATGATTACCGACGCGGAGCAAGCCGGGTTGCTGACGCGCGACAAGACTTTGATTGACGCTACTAGCGGCAATACGGGCATTGCCTACGCGATGATTGCCGCGGTGCTTGGTTACAAAGTCGAATTGTGTTTGCCGCAAAATGCCAGCGTGGAACGCAAGCGCATCCTTCAGGCGTATGGCGCGCGCGTCGTATTGACTGATCCGCTGGCCGGGACGGACGGCTCGATCCTGGAAGTCAGGCGGCGCGTCGCTGAATCCCCGGACAAGTACGTCTACCTGGATCAGTACAACAATCCGGCCAATTGGCAATCGCATTACGAAACCACCGGCGTTGAGATCTTCGATCAAACTGCCGGGCGCGTCACGCACTTCGTTGCGGGGTTGGGCACGAGTGGGACATTCGTTGGCGCGGGCCGGCGTCTGCGCGAATTGAAGCCCGACGTTCGATTGATCTCAATGCAGCCCGATTCGCCGTACCACGGCCTGGAAGGCATGAAGCATATGGAATCGGCCATCGTGCCAGGTATCTATGACCCGGCGCTGGCCGATGAAGAGATGGAAGTCTCGACCGAAGACGCCTACGCGATGGTGCGGCAGTTGGCCAAGCGCGAAGGCTGGTTTGTTGGCGTGTCTGCGGCGGCCAATATTGTCGCGGCTCTGAGGATTGCGGAAACGCTGGAACGCGGCGTCATCGTCACGATTTTGTGCGATGGCGGTGGCAGATATCTGAGCGAAAAGTTTTGGACCGCTGAAGAATAGAAGCCGAGGAATAGAAGATGAGTGTCAAGCTAGCTACAGACCACATCCAGACAATCAGAGAACATGGCGAGCGAACATTCCCCGAAGAATGCGGCGGGTTGCTGCTAGGCACTTTGGAAGGCGGCGCCAGAATCATCCGGGAAGTTCTACCGCTGGAAAATATCCGTAAAGATTCGCGCCACAATCGCGTGGAAATCAGCCCGTTGGATTACGCCAAAGCGGAGCGCGAGGCGGCGAAGCGGGATTTGGGCGTGTGGGGCTATTACCATTCGCACCCGAATCATCCGGCGGTGCCTTCGGGATTTGATCTGGAGCACGCGCCTTTCGTGGAATGGTCATACCTGATCGTTTCAGTGCGCGACGGCAAAGCCGAGGAAGTGCGCGCCTGGACTGTGCGCGAAGATCGTTCGCAATTCGACGAAGAAGAGATTATCCAATCATGAAGTTTTCCCACCAAGCAACACGAAGTAGCACGAAGAAATCAGAACCCCTTCGTGCTACTTCGTGTTGCTTGGTGGGAGAAAATAAACGAGGAGAATACTGAAATGCCAAAGATTGTAATTCCGACGGCGCTGCGTCAATACGCGGGCGGCACGGCGGCGGTTGAAGTTGAGGGAATAACGGTCGGCGAAGTGATGGGGA
>JBDSAM010000429.1:0-6437 GCA_039922135.1 Blastocatellia bacterium | reverse complement strand
CGTGGTTTTCGACGATGACGGCAATTTTATGTTGCGCGCCGAACTCAGACAGCCTGTGCAATCCATCGGCAGCCAGCTTTTGCTGTTCTTCGTAACTGCCTTTGCTTTGCGCATTGACGCGGATGATTTTGCAGCCCAGAAACTTCGCGGCTTCTATCCATTTGTAATGATTTTCGACGGCCTGTTTGCGCCTGGCTTCATCAGGATCACCCAAAGCGCCTTCGCCATCGCACATAATCAGCCGATGTTCGACGCCCAAATCTTTGGCCCGTTTGTTCATCTCGTTCAGGTAATTCGTATCTTTCGCTTTGTCTTTGAAGAACTGATTAACAAACTCAATTGCGCTGATACCGTAATCCTGCTTGGCGATTTTGGCGAAGTCGAGATGGTCAACCTCTTTTTTGAATAGCGCGCGGTGCAGTGACCATTGCGCCAGCGAAATTTTGAAGACCTGCTTTGGCGCGGCCAGCAGAGCGTCGCCCGCCAAAATCGTTACACCCGCCACAGTTGCAGCCTGCGCCGACTGTTTGATGAACTCACGACGATCAATTGCCTGGATCATGGTTTTCGTCCTCTGGTGTTGAAATTATTGGTTTGTCGAAAGGTGGTAAAGCAGCGAGAGTGTAAGCAGCGGCTGGCCTGTGCTGCAAGCGCGGCGGCGGCTTATTGCTTGACGAAAATTCTTTTTGATCCAGCCCCAATATGAATGTGCGCGCCAGTGGCTGAACCGGGAATCGCGCCACGAATAGCAATGAACGAAATGCCCTGCCCTTGCAAAAAGCCTATTAACGCTTGCCCTTCGACGCTGTCGGGATAAATGGCGACATCCAACGCATTGCTGTGATCGAAGCCCAGCCGGTTATGCGTTTCGGTCTGGCCAAAGGCGCTGATCGGAAGCGGCTTGCTGAACTTTAGACGATAAAATGCTTCTACCTTGCCAACATCACTTAGGTTCCAGCGCGCCGCGCCAACAAAGCGGATAAGCATCCCGGTCGAGCGAATCATCCCCGGCAGCACAGGTGGTTCGTTGGCCAGTTCTTCGGCGGCCTTCACTTCAGCAACCAAATGCTCCACGGAATCAATCTGCTTTTCGGTTTCGGCGATTTTAGCTTTTGCATCCGTCAGTTCCTGTTCGCTCTCCTCAACCTGCTTCCTGGCGATGATACCCAGTTCAAGCAACTGCTTTCGCTTTTCGATCAAATCCGCTACGCGCTTCTCATCCTGTATTTGCAGTTCAAGCAGGCGTTCCAGGCTTTCACGGTAGGTGTTGGAGGCGGTAATTAGATTCTCGCGCGATTGGCTGGCCGCCTTGTTCAATTCTTTCAATTCTTCGGCGGTTACTGTGGGCTGTGGCGGAGGGATAACGGCCTTCTTGCGTTTAGGCTTTTGTGCTGAGGCGACGGAGGCCAGCAGCGCGATCGCCACTAAAACGACCAGGAACTGAACCCAGATTGTGCGTTTCTCGTCTTTCATATCCCGTGAACCATCGGCGAACCATTTGCCAGAAGCCCGATACGCAGCTTAGGGCGATTTAGTTTCAGAAGCAACAACCCTCAAGACATCCTTTTGACGGTTGCCGTTTCAGTTTTAGAGACGCATCATAATGCCGGTCGGCTTCAAACGATCTTCAATCCCAATCAGAACTATGGACAAACAATTACCATCTTTAAGACGCGGACTTGATGTCTTTCCTTCGCCTGTGCCGGAGCGCCCCGGCCTGGTTTTGCGCGATCCATTCCGATATTCGGATGAAGTTTTGATCATCCCACCGCTGCTGGCCGCCTGCCTAAGCTTGTACGACGGTGAGAGCACACTGCTGGACGTGCAGGCGCATTTAACACGGCTGGCTGGGCAGCTTGTACCCAGCAATGTGATCGAATCCCTGACCGAAGTTTTACAGAAGAATGGCTACCTGGAAACCGAAGAGTTCGAGCGGATGCAAGCCAAAAAGCATGCGGAATTTGCCGCAGCCCCTGTGCGATTGCCCGCGCACGCCGGTTCGGGTTACCCGGATCAGACGGCTGAGCTTCACGCTCAACTGGATCAATACCTGAACGACAGCCCGCCTCTTGCTGCCAATACTGGGAGCGATCCAATCATCGGCTTGGCGGCGCCGCACGTCAGCCCGTTTGGCGGCTGGCAATCGTATGCAGCGGCGTACGGACGATTGAGTGGCGCGGGGCGAGTGCACGCGGCTGACAAGACCGTCGTCCTGCTGGGCACATCCCATTATGGACAGCCGGAACGTTTTGGCCTGACGCGCAAACCATTCGTCACGCCACTCGGCACGTTGCAACCCGATCTGGAATTGATTGATTCGCTGGCCAAAAGCGCAAACGGTTCGGCACTGATGGAAGATTACTGTCACAGCATGGAGCATTCGATTGAGTTTCAATGTGTATTCCTGCAACAGATGCTCGGTTCGGATTTCAAGATTCTGCCTGTGCTGTGCGGGCCATTTGCCAAAGCTCTGTATTACGGTGAACCGCCGGAAAATGACGATCAGGTATTGCGGTTTTTCGACGCGTTGGGCGAAATGGCCGAACTGCACAGGTCAAAGCTGTTCTGGGTGCTGGGAATTGATCTGGCGCACATTGGCCGTCGCTATGGTGACGACATTACCGCACACGCTGATGAAGGCGAGATGCTGGAAGTGAAAGACGAAGACCTGGCGCGATTGCAACAGGTCTGTGACGGCAACAGCGAAGAATTTTTTGAAATGGTTCGGCCTGAAGAAGACCGGTTGAAATGGTGCGGATTCTCGCCGCTCTACACTTTCTTGAATGTTGTCCCGGAAGCGCGCGGCAAACTACTGCGTTACGACCAATGGAATATTGATGAACAATCAGTGGTCAGCTTCGCGGCAATGGAGTTCGTATAAAGAGCCGATGACCGTCAATGCCGCTCCATCAATTGCAGTCTGGAGGTAATTTCTTATGTGCGGACGATACACGCTTCATCACAGTGCTAAAGAGATCGCCAAACGATTTGGCGCTGATCCTATATCTGAACTCATTCACCCGCGCTATAACGTCGCGCCATCGCAGATGGTGCCCGTCATTCGCCAGATTGGCCGTCAGATTGGCGAAAGAGAAATGGTGGGCTGCAAGTGGGGACTGATTCCCTTCTGGGCGAAAGATCCCGCGATTGGTAACAAGCTGATCAATGCCAAAGCCGAGACGCTGGCCGAAAAGCCTTCGTTCAAACATGCGCTCAGTCAGCGCCGCTGCCTGATTCCCGCCGACGGGTTTTACGAATGGCAAAAGAAAGGCAAAGCGCCAAGCCAGCCAATGTATGTTCGGCGGCGCGACGGCGGCCTGTTTGCGTTTGCCGGACTGTGGGAAGAATGGAAAGCTCCAGATGGCACAGGTGTTGGCGAGCGGCTGCAAACCTGCACCATCATCACTACTGAGCCGAATGAATTGATTTCGCAGTTTCATCACCGCATGGCCGTGGTCCTGAAACCGGATGAGGAGGCCGCTTGGCTGGATTTGAAGATGAAACCGGCGGATGTGTTGCCGTTATTAAAGCCTTACGACCTTGACGACATGGAAGCGTTTCCAGTCGCACGCGCAGTCAACAGCCCTGCGTTTGAGGACGCTTCGTGTGTTGCTCCACTGTCCTCTTAACTTGCTGTCATCCTACTTTGATCCTGCGAAGCACCTTGGAATAGAGCCAGGGTAAAAATCGTTTGATGTAAACCGCCAGCACTTCCAGCCCGCCAATCATTACTTCTTCCCTGCCGCGCCCGACCGCGTTCAGAATTTTGGCCGCGCAGCGTTCGGCGGAAATGCCTTTCGCTTGCGTGTTATCCATCTTGGCATGCTTGCTGCCGTCGGCGGTCAGCGCGTTCAGTGAAATCTGCGTCTTCACAAAGCCAGGACAGATCAGCGTTATCTTCACATTCTGCCGCCAGACTTCCGCCCGCAAGGAATCGAAATAACCGTGCAGCGCATGTTTCGATGCGGCGTAGGCTGACCGTAGTGGCGTATCCAGATAGCCCATCAAACTGCTGATGACAACGATATGGCCGGAACTACGGGCGAGCATCGCGGGCAGCACGGCTTTGGTCAGCGCGATTGATCCGAAATAGTTCGTGTTCATCACCGCCAGATCAACGTCAAACAATGTCTCAGCCACCAGCGACCGATGGCTGATGCCGCCGTTGTTGACCAGAATGTCAACGCGGCCAAATTGCGCTTCGGCCTGTTTCGTCTTTTCGGCAAAGGTTTCAAACCGCACCAGGTCCAGCGGCAAAAGGAAGATCTTTTCCGGCGCGCCTGCGCAGCCCTGCTTGACGCGTTCCAGTTCACCTTCACGGCGGCCAGACAGAATCAGTTTCGCGCCTTCACGGCTGAAGGCATAAACAAGCGCTTCGCCTATCCCAGACGAAGCGCCCGTAATCCAAATCACTTTATTCTCAAAACGCATGGGATTTATTTGCAGTTACGAAGTTAGTTTTCGGCATCGCGCGGCTTTGACAAGCGTTCTTCAAGTTGCGCCTTAACATTTTCAAGCCCAGCCAGTTTGACGCGCAGCCCGCTGATTTCGACCTCTTTGTTGTTGAGCAAGGTTTGATGTTGCTGTTCCAGTTCGCGCAGCTTGGCTTCAGCGGATTCAGCGCGTTCGCCCGCAGGAGCAAGTTCAGCAATCTGGGCATTGAACCGATTGGCTTCTCTCTCCTTCTCACTGGCCAGTCCTTGCGCGCGAGCTTCAAGTTCGCTCAATCGCGCGTCACGAGCGAAGAGCTGCGCATGCAACGGCTCAAGTTCCCGAATGCACGCCTTGAGCCTGGTGATCTCAACCTCCTGGTCGCTGATTTCGGCGCTGCGTTCAGCTTCCATCTCCTGCACTTTGGCTTCATCAGCGTTGGCGCGCGCGCGAACATCGCTGCCGCTGGTGCCGACCAGCGTTTGCAACCGAACCAATTCAGCGGTCTTCTCTGCCAGCTCGACATCTTTTCCGGCCAGCGCGGCTTGGAATAAAGCTTCAAGCTCGTGCAGTCGAGTGTGGTCTGCTGTTGGAGCTATTGGCGCTGTGGGCGACGAAAGCGGCACGGTGGGCGCGGAGGAGGCTTCCAATTCGCTGATGCGAGCCTGCAACCGGGCAATCTCGGCATCTTTTTCGGCGCCGATCTGTTCAGCGACGTGAGCCAATAAAAAATTCTCTTCCAGCCGGCGCAGCTTCGCGTCGCGTTCGGCTAGCTCTGAACCGAGCGGTTCAAGCTCCTTGACGCGCAGTTGCAGCAGTGAAATCGCGGCGTCCTTGTCACGCAACGCGCCATGCTGATCGGTATCGGCAGCGCTTGCTGATTGCAGCTTCGCGTCTACTTCACCAAGCCGCGCTTCCAGATCGGCAAGCTGCGAATCCTTTTCGCCAAGCGTAAATTCGTGCTCGTACGTCAACTCTTTGATCTGCGCTTCGTGATCGGTCTGCGCTTTAAGCAGGCTTTCCAGTTCCGCAATGCGGTCGGCCAGTTCGGCGATGTGGCCAGTTAGTCCGGCAGCCTTGTCATTATCGCTTTCATTGGCGGTGGCATTCGCGTTGGCTTGTTTTTCCTCTGCTTGTTTTAGAGTGTCCATCTCGCCAAGTTGCGCTTTCAGCGTCGCGACCTCTTCGTCTTTGGCTTGGATGGTTTTGACGGCTTCCGCGTGTTTGCTGCCCCAATCACGCAGCCGCAGGTCTCGATCAGTGATCTGTAGTTTTAATGGCGCAAGCTCTTTGACACGGCCCAGCAGGGTCGCAATCTCGCGGTCTTTGGCTGATAGCGCTTTTTTAAGTGAGGCCAGTTCTGCAAGCAAATCGGCATCCGGCTCGGCGGGTTCGACAATCGTGCTGGCGGTGGCCTCCGACAACATGGCACGCAAGGAATTGAGCTCAGCGTTGAGAGCGTTTGCCTCGGCCTTCTTCGACTCGATTTCAGCTTCGAACGGTTCAAGGGCTTTGACCCGGCCTTCCATTACTCCAAGCTCAATCTCGCGGCTTTTCAGTTCGGCAGAGGTGTTTACTATTTCGCTCTTCAGTGAATTCAACGTGCCGTTTTGCGAGTTCAATTCAGAACGCGCGGCTTCCAGATCGCGCTCGTAACTTCGCAGCCTGGTGGCCAGCAAGTCTTTCTCTGCGCCCCCAATATTTGCGCCATTTGCGCCGCGCCGCCGCGACAGCAGCCAACCAACGGCTGCGCCGATCAGCAGCGATACGATCCATCCAACAATATTTTGCGAATTCATAGGGGGAGCCTCCTCGAAGATCAATTCAATGGCTGCGAAGCTGTAACTGTTTAGCCGGAGTACGGTACGGGGAGCGTGAGCGACCTGAGCCTAGGCAAGTGTGCGCTTCATCGAAGCCCAGGTCGCTCACGCTCCCCGTACCGCACCGATTATAACAAGGCCTGCGGTGCACGGCAGCTTCAGACTCTGTGATAATCGCCGCGCCAG
>JBDSAM010000428.1:0-7228 GCA_039922135.1 Blastocatellia bacterium | reverse complement strand
TATGTGATGGTTGTGCTGTCATTTCTGTTCGGCGTGTTGCTGGTCTTGCCGATTGGTTCAGCAGACATGCCGGTGGTGATGGCGCTGATGAATTCGTACGCGGGCCTGGCGTCGGCGGCGACGGGCTTTGCCATTGGCAACAACGTGCTGATCATCGCGGGCACCCTGGACGGGTTTTCGGGCTTCATCCTTTCGATCCTGATGTGCAAGGCTATGAACCGTTCGATCACCAACGTGCTGTTTGGCGCATTCGGTTCGGCTTCGACCGATGGCGGGCAGCAGGCCATTGACGGCGTCATGCGCGAAGTGCAGGCCGAAGACGTGGCGATGCAATTAGCCTATGCGCGGCAGGTCGTTTTCGTACCCGGCTATGGCTTAGCGACGGCGCAGGCGCAACACGCCGTGCGCGAATTGGCCGAAGCGCTGGAACATCGCGGCGTGCAGGTCAAATACGCGATTCATCCGGTGGCAGGACGCATGCCTGGCCATATGAACGTGCTGCTGGCCGAAGCCAATGTGCCGTATTCGTCGCTGTACGAACTGGAACAGATCAACCCGGAAATGCCATCAACCGATGTTTCCGTCGTGATCGGGGCAAATGACGTGGTCAACCCGGATGCGCGCGACAACCCCAAAAGCCCAATTGCCGGAATGCCAATCATCGAAGTGGATCGTTCCCGTCAGGTCATCGTTCTCAAACGTGGTAAAGGCAAGGGGTTTTCCGGCCTGGAAAACCCGCTCTTTTTCAAACCAAACACGGGAATGTTGTATGGCGATGCAAAAGCTTCGTTAAGCAAGCTGGCCCAGGCTGTGCTACAAGCCTGATTGGTACAGGGCGGTAGAGGCACAAAATCTTGCGCCTCTACCTTTCGTGCAACTTGCGTGGAAAACTCCAATCCCACAATTTACACTATCGGCCACGGGCGGCAGGCGCTGGCTGACTTTCTCGGATTGCTGCAGCGATATGAGATTGAATTCGTGTGCGATGTGCGCAGTACTGCACGTTCCCGCTGGCCGCAATTCAACGAGCGCGTGTTGGCGGAAATGCTGAGCGAACAAGGCATTGGGTATGAGCATTTGCCTGAATGTGGTGGCAAAATCCTTGCTCCGCCGGATGAATTGGCGCGTGGGCTGGATCGCATTATGGAATTGGCAGATGAACTGCGCGTAGTGATGATGTGTTCAGAATCACAGCCGCTTACGCGTCACGTACATGAGCGGCGCGCAAACTGTCACCGCGTCGGATTGCTGGCAATGCCGTTGCGCGCGCGTGGGGCTCGGATCATCCACATTCTGCCTGACGGAACAACGCTGGAAATTGACGAATCGGCTGTGCCTTCAATTTGGTAGCGATACTGGGTTTGCTCTTTCCGGCTTGCGGCATTTTCATTTCATGCAAGTTGCGATTACCACCTATTCCTTCGGCGCGAAATAACCGCTGCGGGCGCGGATGCGCAGTTCTGGACGCTTCGGCACTTTGACCGTGATTCGGCGCAATTTGCCATCGGCAGCCTCATTCGGTGAATAGTAGCCTAGCAGATATTGCGCCTGCAGTTCTGCTGTGATTTGCGCAAAAACGTGTGGAAGGTCTTCAATTTTGTCAGGCAGGAAAGCCATCCCGCCGGTTTCTGTCGCCAGCTTGAACATTCCCTCCTGGCCCTTGACGCTGATTCGATTGAGGAAGATTGAAGGGCCGCTGGGGTTGATTGAATAGAACAAACATTCAGCGCGCTGCAATTCACGGACGGCGTCACCCAGTTTAAAGCGTTGGCTGTTCGTGTCTTCGCCATCTGAAAGCACAATCATGACGCGGCGAGTGTCAGGATTGGAAGAATCCGAAATGTGTTGCGCAGCTTTAACGACGGTATCGAAGAAAGCCGTAGATTCATCGGTTGGCGCTATACTAACTGTGCCGCTAACCGCCTTCTCAACTTGGGTAGTATGCGGGACAGACAAGGCAGGCTTCGTGCCTATAGAAAAGATTGAGATTCCATCACCGGGTTTCATAGCTTCTTTCAGAAATCGGCCAGCAGCTTCACGCTCGAAATCGAATCGATTACGGATGCTGCGTGACACGTCGAAGAGCAAAACCATCTCAATTGGAGTCTTGCCCGGTTCGCCTAGTGTCTGAACCTGTTGCAAGGCGTTGTCTTCTTCAAGAACGAAATCTTCCGCTGTTAGATTCCGCACTGGGACACCATTCGCATCAGTAACAGAGACTGGAACTGTGACCAATCGAGAATTGATGCGAATCGTCTCCGGTTCCGGTTCCTGCTGTTTGGCCGGAGTCTTTTGTCCCTGCTCAGCTTGTTTGGGAGGCTGTTGTGGTTCAGGCGGTTTAGCCGTTGGATTGGACGGAGTGGATTGAGATTTTGGCTTTGTGTCCTGTGGTTGATCTTCTGCTCCGGAGGGGTTCGGCTTTGTGGCCTCCGGATTTACGCGCCGTGGCCGATCCGATTGCCCAGATTGCCCATTAGCCTGAACTACAAACCTGCTCGTCACAAAACTACAAATAATCACTAGCAAAGCCATGCGTAAAAAATAGCAATTTCTTTTGCCACTCACCATTTCCTCACCTCCCACTCTGTATTTAAGCTTCATACAAAAACGAGTGGCGAGTCACTTAAAAGCACTCACCACTCGTTACTGCGATTTGTTATCGCGGGTCACTCACTCGCTTGGCGAGCAGTTATTTTTCCTCTTCGGTCGAACTTGGTCGCTGAACCGTGACTGAAGCAGGCGGCGCAGCAATCATGTTATTGACTAGAACACGGACTTCTACACGGCGGTTCTGTACACGGCCATCCCGCGTCGTATTATCTGCCACTGGGTTGAGCGTACCATAGCCAAAAGGCGTAATAATGCGGCGAAGTGGGACTGCATGATTTTCTGCCAGGTAACGGACCACGGAATCCGCGCGTTGTTGACTTAGACGACGGTTCAAATCAGCTTTACCTTCGGCCGAGGCGAACCCAGTGATTTCAATCATATAAGCTTTCTCGGTCTTGGCCTGGGTTGCGACTTCGTCCAGCTTCTGTATCTCTTCTGGTAGCAGCTTGTAACTGCCGGCCTTAAAGTTCACAGAAATAATTCGCTTCTCCTTATAATCATCAAGACCAGCAACAACCGAATCAAGACGACGGTTGGTAGCGTCAATACCGGCAACGGCGGCATCAGCAGTGTCTTGAGCAGCCTTTGCACCACCGCGGGCCGCATTCGAAACAGCAGCTAACTCATCAATCTGCCCTGAAATCCGCTGAGCATTCGTTTCGACATCCGTAATGCGGTTCTCAGATGTAGCTACACGGCCCTCAACTGGCGTCACACGCGTTTCAACGGTGCGTGCCATCACCAAAGCATCGTCTGTCAGCTTGATCTTGTCCGCGACCAACATGCCTTGTGCGTCACCACGTCCTTCCACTTCGACAGTCAAACCACGTAACAATTGAGTAGTGCCGTAGTTTTTGCCACGTCGGAAAGGATTGCCCTTTTTCTCTTCAACTTTTGTATTCCCGGTCAGCATAACTTGAATATCGCCACCGCTCATATCACGCAACACAAAATTATCAGCATCACGTTTTGTAATCGTGCCGCTAATCTTTTTCTTCATGCCGGATTGAATCTTGACGATTTGGCCGGAATCGTTCTTCATTTCTTTCGAATCTGTTTGGGCGAATGCCGAAGTTCCCGCAGCCATAATCGCACCACACAAGACTAAACCAATCATTTTATTTTTCATTATCTACCCTCCCAAGTTGTTAGTTGGATCTCAAACCTCTGATTATTCGCAAACTGTAATTGCTGTTACCCACTTAGCAAAGACCATACCAGCGATGAACCCAAGTTGCGAACAAATTGATATCCCAATGTTTATCTGACTCCTATTTAAGTTTTAGCTTGGCGGCCACCCTTGTGAGAAAGCCCAAAGTCATACACAAGCTCAAATATATGAATGAACTTATTACATACAGAAATGGAAAAACTACTTGGGTTGATTGCTTTATTCCAGGTAACGTACGCAAATCATAGCCCGAGAGAATCAGAAAGTGAAGCTTAGATCAGACGAACGAAGCAGGGGGTAGAAGCCTTGTTGCAAGTAGCTTAAAGAACCCGCGTTCTCTAGTCGTGCCCAGTCTACGATCTCAACAACAAACCTCAGCATAAAGCCGGATCAAGGAGAAGTTTATGAAGCATAATTGTCGGTTGGCCCATCTGTTGACCATATTGTTTGTTTTGGTAGTGGCTGCTACTGCCGCGCAAGGACAGGGGATCATCTTGCCGCGCCCATGCGTTCGTCCGGTGCCGCGATGCCCGCCGCTGCCACAAGTCCCGCAACAGCCATTGAAGGTCAAAAGCATCAAAATCTCCACTAAGATTAACGATCAAGTCGCGGTGACCCATGTGGAACAGGTTTTCCAAAACGATACGCCCTTCGTGCTTGAAGGCGTGTACTTCTTCCCATTGCCCGAAAATGTTTCGATCACAGAATTCGCAATGTGGGATGGCGACAAGCGATTGGTTGGTGAAGTCCGCTCGCGCGAAGAGGCTCGCCGCATCTACGACGAGATTGTGCGAACGCGGCGCGATCCAGCCTTGCTGGAATATGCGGGCAAAAACCTGTTCCAGGCTAGCATCTTTCCCATTGCCCCCAACAGTGACAAGAAGATCGAATTGACCTACAGCCAGGTGCTGACCGCAGAAAGTGGCACGGTTGCTTATCGCTATCCACTGGGCACAGGGTGGCGCGCGAACGGATTTATTTCTCCGCCTCGTCCGATGCCATTGCCGCATCCACTACGTGAATCAGGCCGCGAACCTGATCAACCTGTACAACAGACGATGCCCCGTTCGATGCCCGGCAGTATTTCCGCCGAAATTGAAATTCTCTCCCGCGTGCCGATCAAAGGCATTTATTCACCGTCGCACCAAATCGAAGTCAAACGCGATGGTGAACGCAAAGCTCGACTCACTTTCGAAGCCAGTGGTTCTTCGGCGCAGCCAGACTTTCAGCTCTTCTACAACCTTTCTGATCAAGATTTCGGTGTCTCGTTGCTGACTTACCGTGAGCCGGGCAAGGATGGCTATTTCTTGTTGTTAGTTTCGCCGAAGGCCCAACTGGACGAACGCGAAGTCGTGGCGAAAGACGTGGTATTTGTGCTCGATACTTCTGGTTCGATGAGCGAAGACAACAAAATGGAGAAGGCCAAATCGGCCTTGCGCCACGGGGTCAATTCTCTTAGCCCGCGCGACCGCTTCAATATCATTTCATTCGCTGGCGAAGAGCATTTGATGAGTGACCGCCCAATCGCCGGTGACGATGCAGGGAAAAAGGAGGCGCGCCAATTTATTGACCGAATGTCCGCAACTGGCGGCACCAACATCAACGACGCTTTGATTGCGGCATTCAAACAAACGGGGAAACAAACTGAAACGGGCGACCGCCCACAAATGATTGTGCTGATCACTGACGGCCAACCGACAGTTGGTGAGACCTTTCCCAAACGAATTCTAGAAAACGTGAAACAGGCCAATAAGGGGCAAGTCCGGCTGTTCACCTTCGGTGTTGGTTATGACGTCAACACATTGTTGCTGGATCAACTGGCGAACGAAAATCGTGGCACCGTCGCTTACGTCGAACCAAAGGAAGATCTGGAGATTAAGGTTTCGAACTTCTTCGCAAAGATCAATCATCCTGTTTTGAGCGATGTGAAGATTGACTGGGGCGGAGTAACAACCGATTTGGTTTATCCGCGCGCAATAACGGATATCTTTCATGGCTCACAGTTGGCGATGATCGGCCGTTACCGGCCAGGCACAAAAGAGGCGAAAGAGAAATTGCGTCTGACGCTGACCGGCAAAGTAAATGGACGCGAACGGCGCTTCAGTTACGACAACCAAGCCTTTCCAGAAAAGCAATTGGAGAACGAATTCCTGCCGCATTTGTGGGCAATGCGACGCGTTGGCTACTTGCTGGATCAAATTCGCGCCAATGGTGAATCGAAAGAGCTGCGTGACGAGATAGTCCAGCTTGGCACTCGCTACGGCATTGTTACTCCATATACTTCCTATTTGGTGCTGGAACCGGGAATGCGCACGGTTGAAGTGCGAGGCAATGCGGATGAAGCGATAAGGATGGATACTCAAGTAAGTGCAGGAGCCCTTCCTTCTTCGCCATCAATGAGATCAATGCCAAAATCTGCGGCTGGGCGCGGCGCAGTTGAATTCAGTAAAGGCAAGGAGGCCTTGCGCGAGGCGGACAAACTCTCTTCTCTTGGAGAAAATTCGGCAGCGAGCCAGATGCGTCAGGTTGCAGGCAAGACCTTCTACTTGCGCGATGGTATTTGGACGGACAGTGAATTCAAAGCTGAAGATAAACTCCCGGTTGTTACTTTGAAGTTCGCCAGTGACGAATACTTCAACACGATTGGGCAAGAGCCGAAGCTGGCCGAATGCTTCGCACTGGACAAACGCATGGTGGTCGTCTGGAAAGGCAAGACCTACAGAGTCGAAGAGTAACCGGCGAAAAGCGAACACAGGCAGGGATTAAGTCCTCCGGTTCAGAGAGCGACAGTAATTTGCCAGAGCAACCGGAAAGCGACCAAGTTTTCTTGCTCCTGTTCAGAACCGGCTTACGCTTTCAGCAGCGCTCTGACAGCCGCTGAAATTGATAAACTTAGAAGCTCATTGGTCAAAAGGCGAAAAAAGGGAGAGGGCACTCGCCTCTAAACCGTCGGTTTCATGGTCAAGCTATGCGGCTTACTGGTTAATAGAGGGATTCTGTAACAGTTCGCCGAACCGTTCGAGCTAAGCGGGCGGCGACGGTGGGACGCCAGGCCCGCTGTTGGCGCTCCGATTGAGCGAGAGGTTAGGCTTCGGCTTTGCTGCGACGTGCATGAGGGTTATTGCCCGGCCGGTGGTTGCCAAAGTTCAACCTTGTTGCCTTCTGGATCCATGACCCACCCGAACTTCCCGTACTCTGAGTCATCAGTCTTCTCAAGCACGTCGCAGCCTTCATCGCGGAGCGCTTGAAGAAGAGCTGCCAAGTCTTCCACGCGATAGTTAACCATGAAGGTCGCCTTGCTGGGAGCGAAGTGGTTGCTACTGGCTGCATCAATCAACCAGGCCGTAGTTCCCTTGGTCGGATTGCCGTCGGCGTCTGTCCAATTAAAGGCTGCACCACCCCAGTCTTGTACGTCAATGCCTAGGTGAGTCTTGTACCAGGCACAGA
>JBDSAM010000427.1:0-3852 GCA_039922135.1 Blastocatellia bacterium | reverse complement strand
GTGAAGAAGACAATTGCCTGCGTGAAATACGCGCTGGAGCTGGACGGCGTTCTTTCCAGCAGCACGGTTGGCAAAGGGACGAAATCACTGACGGCAGAGCAGAAGGCGATCTTCAAGGACCGTTATCTGAGTTTGCGCGAATACGTGAAAGGCCGGACTGAGCCTTTGTGGCAAACGACGGATGCGCAAGCCATCGCTACACCAACTCGGTGAAGGTGTGAATGGTTTTGAATAGATCAGACGAAGGTTGCGGGCGATTGCCTGGGCGCAGAGCCAGCACGCCTTGCACTCCCGCTGCGTGCGCGGCGTCAAGTTCGGCAAGCACGTCAGAGATAAAGGTGATCTTCTCAGGCGGTAATTCGAGATGAGCGGCAATGCGACGATAGCTGTCGGCTTCCACTTTTGCGCCGACGGTGGTGTCAAAGTAATCGCTGACGAGCGGTGTCAAATCGCCCGACACCGTATGGGCGAACAGCAGCTTCTGCGCCAGCACACTGCCCGAAGAGTAGATGCAGATTCGTTTTCCCTGCTCGTGCCAACGCCTTATCGCAGGCGGCACATCATCGAAAACTTGGCTCAACAACTCACCTGCCTGATAGCCTTCTTCCCAAATCTTTCCTTGTAGCGATTTCAGCGGCGTAGACTTCCGGTCACGATCCATCAGCCAGTGAACATAAGCTACAACGGATTCAATTTGCGATTCGCCAAACCCTGCGCTGATTTCCGGCGGAGCCAAACCTTGCTCGGCATCCGCTGCTTGTTCTTCGCATAATTGAACAACATCACGCTGGACATCGGCGGCATCCCAATGACGCGCCAGATAGTCTTTGACGCGGGTTCGCGCAAATGGGAAGAGCACCTGATAGACGAAATCAATCGGCGTGGTTGTGCCTTCGAGGTCGAGCAGGATGCAACTGGCGGTAATGATCATTGTGCTGCAATGGGTGCTGTGATGGTGGATGGAATGTAAGACGCGCCAAAACAGAGAGGCTGAAAGCCCGCGTCCACGCCGCTGGCCGTGTAATTGGGTGCCCAGCCAGAAGGGTCTTTGAACAGGCGGATGGCGCGGATGCGGCGGTCACCGCATAGGTTGAACCAATGCAATGTGCCGCTGGGCACGCGAATCAAATCGCCCGTTTCGACTTCAATCCCGCAGACCGGGCCAGTGTCAGGATGAATGTGAAACAGGCCGCGCCCTTCGATGATGAAGCGCACTTCGTCGTCGTCGTGCGCATGTTCGCGATTGAACTTGGCCAGCATCTCAGCCAAGCCAGAGGTTTGTGGCGTGATGTCAATTACATCTGCCGTCACATAACCGCCGCTCTCTTTCAAACGATCAATTTCAGGGGCGTATGCGGCCAGAATCTCTTCAGCCGAAGCGCCAGCGGGCACAGAGTGCGCAGGTTCCCAACGTTCGTAACCAATGCCGATGCCGGCCAGGTATTGGGCGACGGCTTCAGGCTCATTGATGCTGCGGTTTTCTTCAGGAATGTTTACGATGGCCATGGTTTATCTCTCCTTAGGTCTCCTTGGGCAAAATGCATTTGGGTGCGTCCGGTGACTTCCAGCAGAAATTCCAATATCTCTATGTGGCGCTGCGCTTCGGCAATGGATTGTCCCCAGGTGTACAGCCCGTGGCCGCGCAGCAAAAAGGCGTGCGCGGCCGGGTGCGCGTGCATAACATCTTCAAGTCTGGCGGCAAGCTCGGTCATCTGCTGCCCGTTTTCCAGGATCGGAAGCCATTCTTCATGTTCGTGCGAGCGCACGCCAGACAGGCCCTTCAGCATTTCGTAGCCCGTAATTTTGATTCCGCCTTCAGCCGCAAACGCATTTGAAAGAATCGTGCTCCAGACCGAATGCGTGTGCAGAACTGCCTGCGCGCCGCGCACTTTAACCAGCGTCAAATGCAGCCTGGCTTCGTCAGAAGGGCGGCCCGCGCCAGCGATCATTTTTGCACGTTCATCAATCTGCACGAACCGCTCTGTTGCCAGTTGTCCTTTGTGCATTCCGCTGGCGGTAATCAACAATCTTAAGGGTGTTTGGCTGACAACCGCGCTGAAATTCCCGCTAGTGCCCAGCACCCAGCCACGGCGATAAAAGTCCTGCCCGATTTCGGCCAGCAGCAATGCAGATTCTGAAATGGATTCGACGTTTGAATCAGTCATAACAATGCCGAGATTCTAGGTAGAAAGCCGCGCGACGGTCAAACCGCCATTAAGCCAGAACACCAGGCTGGTTTTATGCGGCGCAGCATGAATAATGCGCTGCGCCGCAAGTGACCGCTTGCAGCTTCTCATTCATCTTCTGCCCATTCATTTTCTGCCTATTTTTGAGAGACATGATATGCAGCTCATAGACCTTTTCGACCTTTCACTTGCCGGGCGTGCCGGAGCCGCCGCGCTGGAATATGACCGCCCATCAGGCGCTGTTGCTGACAATATTGCTGGCGCGGTCGCATCGCTGACGTTTGGCGAACTGGACGCGCGAAGCAATCGCGTAGCTTGGTTGCTGGCTGAACGCGGTTTCGCGCGCGGAGACCGTCTGGGATTTTTCCTGCCCAACTGCGTTGAATTTATTGACCTCTTCATCGCCTGCATCAAGTTGGGCGTGATCATCGTGCCGATCAACGTGCTCTATCGCGAACGCGAGATCACGCACATTCTGGCCGACGCTGAGCCGAAGGCCGTGCTGACAACCGCCGAACTGTTGCCGTTCCTTCCCGCCGGAACAATATCGTGGAATCTCTCTGAAATTTCTGCCGCTGCTGGCAATCAGAATTCTCGGCAGCACACCGGGCAGCATTCCGGGCGAATGAAAGTGGGTAGGGATGGCGATGATGCCGCCGCGATTGTTTACACATCGGGTACGACCGGGCGCTCAAAAGGCGCGGTTCTGACGCATAACAACTTTGCGGCTAACGCGGTGAATATCGTTACCTGCTGGCGCATCACCGAAGCCGACCGTTATCTGGCCGCGCTGCCGCTGTTTCACGTGCATGGTTTGGGCAACGGCGTGCATGCTTGGCTTGTCAGCGGTTGCCGCATGCGGTTGGTTGAACGCTTCGACATTAACCGCGCCGCCAATTTGTTTGAAAGCTTCCAGCCAACGCTCTTTTTCGGTGTGCCGACAATCTATGTTCGGTTGCTGGAAATGCCGGATGATCTGGCCGCGCGAATCGGCAGACGCATCCGCTTGTTCGTTTCCGGTTCAGCGCCACTGCCCGCGCAGGTGATGGAAGATTTTCGCGCAAAGTTTGGCCATACGATTCTGGAACGATACGGCATGAGCGAGACGTTGATGAACATCAGCAATCCTTACGAAGGCGAACGGCGCGCGGGCGCTGTCGGGTTTCCGCTACCCGGCGTGTCGGTGCGAATTTTGAACGCGCAGGGCGAAGCGGTCGCCGACGGTGAAATTGGCGAGCTGTATGTGCGCGGGCCGAATGTTTGCGCGGGTTACTGGCGCCAGCCCGATGCTACGGCTGAAGCTTTTGCGAACGGCTGGTTTCGGACTGGCGATCTGGGCGAACGCGCGGAGGACGGGTATTACACGCTACGTGGACGACGCAGCGATCTGATCATTTCTGGCGGGTTTAACATCTACCCGCGGGAGATCGAAGAACTGTTGCAGGAACAGCCAGGCGTGCGTGAAGTTGCTGTCTGCGGCATGCCTGATGCCCGGCGCGGTGAAGTCCCCGTGGCCTATGTTGTCTTGGATTCGTCGGTGGATGCGTCGTCAACCGGTACTGATGCGGGGTTTGATGCCGCCGCGCTTGAAGAAGTCTGTCGCCGCTCGCTGGCATCGTTCAAAGTGCCACGCGCGTTTGTGCGGGTCGAAGTTTTACCGCGTAAC
>JBDSAM010000426.1:0-4632 GCA_039922135.1 Blastocatellia bacterium | reverse complement strand
CTCGGGGTTCTGCAAAGCATCAGTCGGACGGATGAATCGGGTAAACGGTTTGCGATTTCGATGGATATTGAGGCGACGCGGCTGTTGTTGGAATTACTAGTCGTTTTGCTAGCCGCCTTGTTGTTGTTCGCCAACTTTTTTATCAACGAAGCCGAGTTATCGTGGCTTCGAAATTTTCTAGTTTTCTTCGGCCTCGCCCTCGCGATCTTTGGCATCCTTCAAAGGCTTACTTGGAATGGCAAGTATTACTGGCTAATTGAGCCTAGCTCGCTGCCTATGGCTCCCTTTGGCTCCTTTGTTAATCACAATCACTTTGCCGGTTACCTGGAGATGATTGTCCCAATTCCAGTGGCGCTTATTTTGGTACGTGCCATATCAATCGAACTATCCCTCTTTTATGGATTTGCAGCGGTGATGATGAGCGTTGCGATCTTCTTCTCGCTCTCACGAGGCGGCATGATTAGTCTGGTTGCCGGGCTGGTCTTCGTCATCGCTTTTGGCATCAAAGGCTGGGGGCGCATGCGTGAAGACAGGCGTTGGGCTTCTATCGTCTTGCCGCGTTTGGGAGCAGTTCTGCTGATTATTGGCACAATCGGAGTGGGAGTATGGTGGGTAGGAGGAGACGCGGTGATTGATCGCGCTGCGCATACCGACCTGACTGGCGAAGCGCCGGACAACACGGGCAAAGAAACTTTTCTAAAAAGTCGTGGCTGGATTTGGCGTGATACGGTAACAATGATTCGTGCCAATTGGATGACCGGCGTCGGGCTGGGAGCTTTTGAAACCGCATATTCGCTCTACAGCCAGCACAACGGTTCGATGATTGTCAGTCAATCGCATAACGATTATCTGCAAGTCGTCGCCGATGGCGGCGTGGCTGGTGGAATCATTGCAGCCTGGTTTCTGATCGTTCTATTGAGGGATTTTACGCGAGCGCTTCGTTCACGCAGCGAAATGGGAATTGGAATGGCATTAGGTTGCTGCGGTGGTATTGTCGCGATGCTGGTGCATAGCATCTTTGATTTTAATTTACAGTTGCCGTCAAATGCCCTGCTTTTCCTGGCCCTGACGGCGGTAGTTTCCAACCTGGGTTCCGTCGCAATTAGCGGAAAAGTTGGTCGGTCATTGTTAAATCGCGCGGTAGGTTCTAGGCCGTCGCGCGAAGGAGATAAGGTCGTGAAAAGGAATACAGACAGATTCAAAACAGTTTCTGGAAGGATGGCGACATGGACATTATCGCTATGTGTGCTTGTCGCATCATTTACTCCCCTGGCTTTCGGGCAAGATCCGGCACCGCGTTCCGGTGTGCCAACTACAAATCGCACAGGTGACACTGGTGGTGATAGTTCAAGCCAAATGAGGCAGCATGTTGGGCCGGATGTTATTGTCTCTTCTGATGAAGACTATCGCTTGGCGCCGAGCGATGTGATCGAAGTCATCATTCAAGATGCGACTGAACTATCGGGCTTTTTTACAATCAGCAGTGCGGGCAGCATCGCTATGTACTACCTGGGCACGATGAGTGTCACAGGCAAAACCCCGGTAGAGGTCGGTAAAGCGATTGCGGATGGGTTAAAAGGCCGTTACCTGAAAGACCCCAAGGTATTTGTCTCAGTCGCCAAATATAACAGCCGCACATTCTTCATCCAGGGCGCGGTCAAAGCGCCTGGAGTCTATGTAATCCAGGGCAAGCCGTCGCTGTTCAAGTTGATCACGATCGCTGGTGGTTTGCAGGAGAAGCATGGTTCCATCGCTTACGTTGTGCGCGAAAAGAAGGCCTCACCGGAAAAGCTGGAAAATAGAGGGCAAAATATCGGTGCCAAGCCTGAGCCGCAACGAACGACGCCCGTTTCAGAAGTTGTGGAGAACGCCAAAGGCTCGAATGTGGGGATGGAAGGCGAGAGCGAATATGAATTGCTGCGCGCACAGATCGGCGGACTTATGAAAGGCCGTTTTGATCAAAACGTGCTGATTCAGCCTGGTGATGTAGTCTTTATTCCGCCGGCGGAAGTCTTTTACGTCGCGGGCGAAGTTCGCTCCCCAGGGCAATATCAATATAAAGAAGGCATGACCCTGCGCCAGGCAATCACGCTGGCCCAAGGAACATATTTTAAGGCGAAGCTCGATAAGGGCATCATCTTCCGCGAAGACCCCCTGACCGGAAAGTTCAACGAAATCTCCGTCGACATCGGCGCAGTGATTAGTAAGGGCGGCAAAGACGATATTCCAATCTTTCCCAACGACGTAGTTCTTGTTCCAAACAGCGCGGTGAAGACCGTGGCCGGAGCATTGTTGATGGCGATGGGAACCGGGCTGGCGCTGCGCATCCCAACCGGGCGCTAAGCGATAAGCTCTTTGTGTCAGCTTGTCCGAGGCAATTCAACTGCTGAGATTAAATAAGGAATTTATGGCCGACGAAAGAACAGACCTTGAAAAAGCATTGACCCCTGAAGAATCAGCAATCATGCGCCCCTTTGCCACTCCCCGCGGGGGAGGGCAGTATGATTATGGTTACGGTAACGAACCGGGAGGAGGGATACACCTTCGCGAGGTGATGCGCATCATCCGAAAGCGCAAATGGCTGGTGGCCGTCATTGTTATGATCGCGACAGTTCTGGTTACGGTTGAAGTCTTCCGCACGCCTTCCATTTATCAGGCGAAGGGACAGCTTGAGGTCACTAAAGATTCATCCGTGGTTGTGAAGACAAAAGATCAGGCAATCCAATTCGAAGATTCCGACAGTCTTAAAACCAAGAAAATTATCTTCAAGAGCCGTCCCATGCTGGAAGATGTGGTTGTGATTTTACAGCTTGATCGAAACCCAAAGTTTATCGAGGGGATGCAAAGGAAGTCCGCGACTGATGCTATCCGGGAGATAAGCAATCGCTTCTTTGGCAAAACGGTTGAAGGGGGCACCAAAGGGGATGAGGAGGCCATTGCCTCCCAGGCGGTCTTGCTGCAAGAACGTACGCCACAGGAAAGTCAGAGGCTTGAGCCTTACGTTCGACTTCTTAGAAGCAAGCTTGAAGTTGAAGCCCAGGAACAGGCCAGCGTTTTAGATGTCTCTTTCGAGCATGCTGATCCGGTATTGGCCGCCTCAATCACAAACACGGCGATCAAGAACTTTATTGATCGTAGCTTTGAGCGGCGCACATCACGATTTTCCAGCACCTCTGATTGGCTGGAGCGTTCAACGCGCGAACTCAAAGCCAGAGTTCAACAAGCCGAAGGGGCGCTGGCTGAATTCACCCGGCGTAACGAAATGTTTACGACCGATGGCAAACAAAGTCTGTCAGGCGAGAAACTCTCCGCGCTTTCCGCACAGGTGGTCAAAGCGGAGACAGACCGCATGTTGAAGGAGACGCTTTACAACGAAGTCAAACAGGGAAACATCGCAAAGTTGCCAGAAGCATTCTCCGATGTGAAGACCGGCACGCTGAAACAGAAGCTTGGCGAATTGCAGGTGGAACAATCGCAACTAAGTGTTAAGTACGGCCCCGAAAATCCGTTAGTTGCTCAAGTAGAGCAGAAGATTAAGGTGTTACAGACGCAGATCGCCCAGAATACAGGCACGCTGGAAGAAAAGCTCAGCGCTGATTACCAGCGGGCAGTGCGGGACGAGCGCGAACTGGAGAAGGCGCTTGTAACTGCGAAAGGAGAAGCTGTTAAACAGAATCAGGCAGCGATCTCCGTCAGTACGCTTCAAGCCGAGTATGATACGGCGAAGGGCATGTACACGGACTTCCTGAACAAGACCAAGCAAGCTGACATGCAACTTCACGAACAGAGCAACAACCTAAAGATTGTCGAAACCGCTGAAATTCCCAGGTCGCCAATCGGCCCGCAGCGACTCCGCACCATACTGATCGGCCTGATGGTCAGCCTGATTGGCGGAATCGGGTTAGCCTTCTTCCTGGAATACCTGGATAACACCGTCAAGAGTGTTGAAGATATTGAGCGCGTGGCTCAACTCCCCACCCTGGCGGTCATTCCTTCGATCTCGGCCATGTCGCCGCGCGCGCTGGCCGACAAGAAGAGCAAGGCACAGGCAAGCGCCGGGGTTGCTGCCAGCACTGCCATCAGTCCCGACTTCGCGCCGAACTTTGCAGGTGCGGGCGCAGGCGAGCATGGCAAACTCACCCGTCTGGTGACGCTTGATCAACTTTCATCGGTCGTCGAGGCTTATCGAATGCTGCGCACGTCGTTGCTGCTATCGGCTGCTGGTAGCCCGCCGAAGGTGATTCTCTTCACTTCGGGGCAACCGGGCGAGGGCAAGACGACCACTGCGATCAACACTGCGATTTCACTTTCACAGCTTGGCTCATCCGTTTTGCTAATTGACGCCGATCTGCGCCGCCCAATGGTGCACCGCGTATTTAAGATGGGGCAATCGCAAGGCCTTTCGACCTTCCTTTCACGACAGGTTGATATTGATTCACTGGTTCATCGTTTGTGGGTTCCGAATCTATCAGTCTTACCCTGTGGCCCGATTCCGCCTAACCCGGCAGAGTTGATCAGTTCAGAGCGGATGAGGGGACTTCTTAAGACGCTCTCGGATAAATATGATCACATCCTGATTGACTCGCCGCCGCTGACCAACGTCACCGATCCGGTGATCCTTTCGACGATGGT
>JBDSAM010000425.1:0-6094 GCA_039922135.1 Blastocatellia bacterium | reverse complement strand
CGTTCTTTGCCGAATGGCAGTCGGGCACGCTTGATCCGCTTAACTGGCTTTATTGGATCGCCACGACTTCGCGCATGCTGACGCTGTCGCTGGAATTGAGTTTTGCTATCGGCTTGCTGGCGATGTTTGGCTACGCCCGCAGCCTGAGCTTTACTCGCCGGGCCGGCATCTTCGCCGCCGTCATTTTTGCATTGAGCGGATTCCTGGTAGGCCGCACGCTTTATCCGGGCTTCCTGCGCATCGTGGCGCTTGCACCGCTGGTGCTCTGCTTAACTGAACGCTTAAGCCAGCGTGGCCGTTGGCGCGACGTGGTCTTCGGCGCATTGATCATCGCCTGGCAAATATTCGCCGCGCATCCACAGCCACTTATCTATTCATCGCTGCTCGCCTGCGCCTATGCCATTTTCAAATTTCAGATTTCAGATTTGAGAAAATCGTTTGGCTTTCTGCTGAAGTTCTCGCTGATGTTCATTGCCGGAATCAGCCTAGCGTCCATTCAGCTTTTTCCGGCCTTTGAATTCGCGACCAAGTCGGTTCGGCAAGAATGGCCGTTTGAATTATTTACTCTGCATTCGTTGCATCCGGCGTCGCTGCTGGTCACGCTCTTCCCCTTCTTTCACGGTTCGGGCAAGACGATCTATCAACTGCCGTATTGGGGGGTGTACTGGCATCACAACGAAGCGCAGATTTATCTAGGCGCGATGGCAATGGCGCTGGCTGTTGCCGGCACGATTGCCGCGTGGCGGGCGCGTTGGCGCATCGGCATGTTTTGGAGCGTTGTTGCGGTCATCGGGACGGTTCTGGCGATGGGCAAATATGCCGACGGTGTCGCCTGGCTGCTTTATCATGTGCCGCTCATCAGCCACTTCCGCAGCCCGAATCGCCACTGGATGGAAGTAACGATAGCGGTAGCAGTGTTGACTGGCTATGCGGTGGATCGTTTATTGAAAGAAGAGTCGCGGTTCCTCGCTCGATATGCACAGGCTTCATCAGCCATTGTCGCGCTATTGTGCTGTGCGGTTGGCGGTTTTTCGCTGTGGCAGAAAGCGCGAACAGAGAATTGGCTGCGTTCGCTCATCGATCTGCATCAATTGCCACAGGGCTTTTTGCAATCGGCGCGATGGGAATTTCTGCTGCCAATGATTGTCGCGGTTTGCGTTTGTCTGGCAATAATTGCGTTCACTTTGGCGCGAAACCGTGCGCGCTGGTTCCTGCTGCTATTGGGAGTGCTGATCGTTGATTTCAATCTGTACGCCGCATTCGCGCCGATCAACAATCCGGCAAAGCTGGAAACGCTGATTGGCAGCGCAATGCCGCCCGCCTTGGCTGCGCAGCAAAATGAACGCGCGCCTATTCGCTATCACATCATGCTCAGCCCGGTAACCGGCGAATTCAGCCCGTTCTGGTTTTACGGTCACGAGATGATGCCGGGGTACGATCCGGTGCTCAATGAACGACAGAAGATTTTCAGCGGGTTGGATGAGGCTGGACGCTGCTTCAATCAAACGATGCTGGAACCGCAGGATCATACGCTTGATCTGTTCAACGTGCGGTATGTTTTTATCCCGCCCAGCTACTTCAATACGCAAGCGGTTGATACTTCGTCGCGTTGGCGTGAACTCTCTGAACGCAGCCCCGCCGCGCCTTACCGCGAATATCGCATTTACGAAAACCTGCGCGCACTGCCTCGAGTCTGGCTGACATCTCGCGCCAAAGTCGCTTACGAAGGCGATCAATTGAAGTTGATTCGCGGCCAGATCGTTGATCCTGACTTCGACCCACTGACAACTGCGTTGGTAGATCACGAAACGGCAGCGAAGCTTGATCAAAAGTTGCTGGCGGGAATTTCCGAATCGAATGGCAAGGTTTCGATCCTCAGCCGAACGCCCACAAATACGATGATTGAAACTGAAAGCATAAAACCGTCATTGCTGGTGACAAGCGAGATGTTCTATTCGGGTTGGACAGTGAAGTTGGATGGTCGCGAAACTGATCTGTGGCAGGTTAACTACAATTTGCGTGGAGTGTCGGTTCCGGTAGGGAAACATATGGTGGAAATGAATTACAGGCCGAAGTCCTTGTTGGTGGGGGCGATCGTCACGCTGACGACCGCCCTTTGTTTGCTGGCAGTTTTCGTTTGGGAAAAGCGATTTAAGGGCGTGGGCGGATCGGTTTAGGTTTATCCGTCCTGGGATCGTCCTTTTTCACATCTCCTGGCTTGGCGTCCTTGTTGTCCGCTGCTGGTGGCTTGGTCTTCTCATCTTTTATCTCTTCGGTATCCAGCAGCCGGACGTCAGAAGAGAATTGACGATAGTTTTTGTACTTGATCACCATTCGAACATGAACTGCGCCACCTTGTTCGAAAAAGAGCGTGTCATCGCCGTAGGTATATGTGGGAAACCAATAGCGGCCATCAATGTTTTCGCGATAGGTTTCGAATTTCGGGAACCGTTGTTTGAATTCGGGCACGGTCTTGCCCGCCGTTTTGACGATCTGCATGTCTTCCGTATCCACCCAGATTTTCCCCTGAAAGTATTTTCCTTCCAGCCCTTGTTTGCGCATCCGATCCAATTCGCGCGGATTGGCCATCACTTTGGGAATGACGTCAAAAACATAGGTGTTCAACTCATCCACTTTCTCTGGCCCGACGTAACTGACCAAGTAGTTCGGCAGATCTTCCTTGGCCAACGCAAAGGGCTGCAGGCTAATGAAGGCATCTTTATCTTCTTGCGTCATGGTCAAGCCTGCGCGGTCCAGCGTGGAGGGCGGAGCTCTCAGAATCCTTTCCAAACGCTTGCCCGCGTCATTAAAGACGAATTCGGAAACCTGGTAGTACTCGCCGGAAACCACGTTTGCCGGACCTAATACCTGAAGTTTAGATTCCTGAATGTATTGGTAATTTTTCCAGACTTCGCGCAGTTCAGACTCTTTCGTCGTGAACTGTTTGACCATCTCTTCCGGAGAAACCGGCCCCACATGCGGCTTTGGAGTATTTGATTGAGGACGTTGCTGCTGCGCGGATACCGGCAACAATGAAACCGCCAGCGCAGAAACCGCAAACAATATAAACACCATTCTTTTCATTTTGATTTTTCCTCCTCTTGCAATGATGACCGTGTCACTGAACGGTATCTTGTTAAGCACTTGCAACTGTAGCGCGGGCTACTATTCCAATTCGCCGTCATCTTCGATCGAACTGGCCTTGCCAGCCTCGCGGACTTTTCGCAGTACCAATGAGTAATTGAATCCGCGCCGCATCAGATAATCAAAAAGTTTCTTTACCTCTTCGGGCGTTCGCGGCGCGCCCTTCAACCGCTGGCGTTTGGCGATGGCCCGGTCAATCAATCCTTCTTCGGCTCCGTCCGCATAGACGTCATCCAGTGTCTGTTCGGTGATCTGAGTAGGCAACTTCTTGTTTTGCAGGTCTCGCCGCAATCGCGTGCGACCAAGCGGTCTGACCGACAGCCGTGATGAAGCATAGCTGACTGCAAACTGTTCGTCGTTCAAATAGCCTAAGTCTTTCAATCGTTCTATGACTTGATCAACAATCTGTGCTTGCGCCCACTCTTTTTCCAGCAGGCGTTCGCGCATCTGGGCAACAGTGCGAGGTTTGAACGAAAGCAATCTCAGCGCGCGTTCCATTGTCTTTTCATATGGAGTTGCAGCCATAACAACATCGTGAGCGCGGCAATTCAATTCGTCAAGCAAGATGATTTTACGATTTCTCCGGCTGCGTGCTATATTCCCGCCCTGCTTTTCCAAACTTCATTTTCAGCATTTTCGAGGTAACCAAAGTTATGTCAGGGCATTCGAAATGGCACACAATTAAGCACAAGAAGGGCGCGCTGGATGCCAAGCGCGGCAAGACTTTCACCAAGCTCATCAAGGAAATCACCATCGCCGCGCGCAGCGGAGGAGGAGACGTCAATGGCAATGCGCGATTGCGCAAAGCTGTCAGCGACGCCAAAGCCAGTAACATGCCGAACGACACGATTGATAAAGCAATCAAGCGTGGCACCGGCGAGTTAGAAGGCGTCAGTTATGACGAGATCACGTATGAAGGTTATGGGCCGGGCGGCGTAGCCATGATAGTTAATACCACCACAGATAATCGCAACCGCACCGTTTCCGAAATTCGTCACATCCTTTCAAAAAACGGCGGCAACTTGGGCGAATCCAATTCAGTCGCGTGGATGTTCAACAAAAAAGGCCAAATCATTATTGACGCCGCAACCAAAGGCGAGGATGAGATGATGGAGATTGCGCTGGAAGCTGGTGCCGAGGATATGACCAACGATGGTGATAGTTATGAGATTCTGACCGCCCCGGAAGACTTCCTGGCCGTGGTCGAAGCCATCAAAGCCAAAGGCGTTGAGCCGCTTTCATCAGAAGTTGCGATGATTCCGCAAAATACCATCAAGCTGGAAGGTTCGGCAGCGAATCAGATGCTGAAACTGTACGACGCCCTGGACGATAACGACGACGTGCAAAGCATCTTCTCCAATTTCGAGATGGATGATGCGGCGATGGAACAGCAGGCATAAAAGACGGTTGCTGGTGATTGGTAAAGGCCAGACGCCAATCACCGGCCACCAACCATCAAGCTATGAACTTCAAACGTCGCGGCGCGGAAACAGGCAGCGGTTTTCAAGAAGCCATCAACCGCACCAATGAAGGATATGAACGTGACGAACGCGCCTGCATTACTCGTAAAGCAATTCCCGGCAAATATCTGATCGAACGTGGCGAAAGCCGTCGTGGGTTGTCGCTTCCGGCAATGGGAGTGTTTTCGGACAAAGGCCAGGCGCGGCTGTCTTCCGCCGACTTGGGCAGTCTGGTCAAACAACACAAAGTGACGGACTGGCGGCGATTCGTGCCCGAATCAAAAGCCGAGCCTGATTACGGCGGCGTCCTGGCGCCGGAAGGCCGCGCGATCTTTTACGACGCCAAAACTACGCGGCGCGACCTGTTGGATTTCGACAACCTGCACGCTCATCAAATCGCGTTTCTGGAAAGCGCGGCGCGCTTCGGCGCAGTGGCGGGCTTTCTGGTCGAGTTCGGCAAATACGGCGAAGTCTACTTTTTGCCGATTCAAGTGCTGGCGCGCTGGCGCAATGAAAGCGCGAGAAAAAGTTTGCCGTACCGTTTCTTCGCCGATCATCTGACGCCAGCGCCTGCAGGCAAGGGCTTCATCATTTTTGATTACCTGGCCGCCATCGAACAGCAGGAGCAACGCTACGGCCGGGATTATTCGCAGTTCAGCCAAGTCTCTTTTGACAGCTATGCCAGGCGTGCGGCCCGCAAAGCCGCTGCTCAGTAATTAAAACTCGGTCAACGTCACAGCGGTTGAATGGACGCCATCGTTTACCGCTACAAATTCCAGTTGTAATAGTCAGCCAATCAAGGAGGCCGCCATGCCAATCCGTAATTCAGCCCATATGGTTTTCAGCTTACTGACGCTCTTGTTCACAATCCCACTCACTGCCGAAGCCCAGATTAAACGCAAAACCTTCGTGCCCGGCCAACGCGCCGTCGTCGTTGAAGAACGCCTTTCAGCATTGCGCACGCAAGCCGACGTTAAAGCGCCGCTCGAACAACGATTACGCCGAGGCCGCGTGGTAGGCATCATGGGCGCAAAGCGAGGCAAAAACGCCCAGCAATTCCTGCGTGTTGCTGTTTCGCGCAACACGCGCGGATGGCTGTTGGCCGAAGCCGTTGTTAAATCTGGCAACGTGGCGGACGCCGAACGGTTGTTGAAGTTGATTGAAGAAACGAGCGACGATTTCACGAAAGCAAGACTGGCGCGGCTGTGTGCTGACGAGTTCCGCCTGACAAAACAAGCGCCGCATTGTTTGGTCAGGCTGGGCGAAGCCGCCGAACACGCTGCCGAGCGGCTGACGCGCGACGCCAAGCGCAGAGTCGGCGATGAAGAGTCAGGCGCGAGCCAAAGTCCAAATTTGACCAAGCGGGATTACTTTTTGAATTTCGCGGGGTTGGATCGTTACAATCGCGCTGGCGTGACTTTCGATTATGACCAAGCGGCAGATCGGTTTTTTTATGACGGCGAAGCGTATCGTGAACTGCTCAGGCGTTA
>JBDSAM010000424.1:0-2876 GCA_039922135.1 Blastocatellia bacterium | reverse complement strand
ATCGCCGCGCAAGACCGTCAGCCGAATGTCAGAAGCCGCGAGATTAAATTCGATCTGACAGGGCAGGCGATCAAGGTGGGCGTCGCGATCTCTGATCCGATTGCCGTGCCGATGGAGCAGGCAGAGCCATTTCTGGCTGTTGGCGCAGCATGGTTAACGGATGCAGGGCTGGGAAATGACGTCATCAAGTTGAGTATCCGCGGTTCGATAGATGGCATCGTTTGGGACGACTGGCAATTGGCAGGCGCCGACAGCGATTCCGCGAATGAGCGCGGAGAATCTGTCAGCGCGCTTCTGCTCTTCGACCCGGAAACAAAATTTGTGCAATATCGCGTAATGAGCGAGCGAGGGGGTTTGAAAAGCCTGCGG
Source organism: Blastocatellia bacterium (assembly GCA_039922135.1). Lineage (GTDB taxonomy): Bacteria > Acidobacteriota > Blastocatellia > RBC074 > RBC074 > RBC074. The sequence continues at coordinate 2,507 of JBDSAM010000424.1, read as the reverse complement.
TTGGTTTTCATCAGTCCCGGAGCAACTCCCCGCGCGATGCAACAGCGAATTCAACAACGAACGAGTGAAGCAATGAGCAGGGAAAATCTTCAGCAACAGCAGCAGGCGAAATACCCAAAACCGCCCGTCGTAACGCGCACTGAATGGGGCTGTCCTGATGGCCAGATCACCACGCACGGAAGCTTAAGCTACACGACGGTCACGCACTTGATCGTGCATCACACCTTCAGTCCCAGCACGGCGGCCAATGGCGATTGGGCGGCGCTGGTGCGCAGCGTCTGGAACTTTCACGTCTTCTCAAACGGCTGGGCCGACATCGGCTACAACTACGTGATTGACCAGACCGGCGTCATTTATGAAGGTCGCGCGGGAGGCGACAACGTGGTTGGCGCGCACTTCAGCGGCGTCAATGGCGGGACAATGGGCGTGGTGATTATCGGCGACTTCACCAGCTCAACGCCTCCGCCCGCAGCGCTCAACAGCCTGCAGAAGATTCTGGCCTGGAAAGCTGATCAGCGCGGAATTGATCCGGCGGGGCAATCGCTTCACGCTTCGTCAGGGTTGAATCTGAAAACCATCTCCGGCCATCGCGATGGGCCAGGCGCAACCGAATGCCCAGGCGAGGCTTTTTACCCAATGCTGCCAAGTATCCGCACCGATGTGAAAGCATTGTTGTCGAATGTGGGCGTCGTGGCCAGTGTCTCAGCCGCCAGCTTTAACGCGGCGGCGTTGGCCAGCGAATCTATTGTGGCCGCATTCGGCGAAAACCTGGCTTCTGCAATTCAGGTTGGTTCCAGCACGCCGCTGCCGAATTCGCTGGCGGGAACGACGGTTACCGTGCGCGACAGCGCCAATGTTGAAAAGATCGCGCGATTGTTTTTCGTCTCGCCGGGACAGATCAACTTTCTGATGCCGGCAGGATTGGCCAAAGGCACAGCGACGGTCATCGTTGCCAATGGCGAAGGCAAACTGGCTGTTGGAACCGTGAATGTCGCGTCAGTTGCTCCATCATTGTTTGCCGCTAACGCCAACGGGCGGGAAGTGCCTGCGGCTGTTGTCTTGCGCATCAAGGCTGACGGCTCGCAGGTCTATGAACCGGTTGCGACCTTCGATCAAGTGCAGAACAAATTCGTCGCTGCGCCAATTGATTTGGGGCCTGATTTAGGGAATGGCAGCGACCAAGTCTTTCTAGTTGCTTACGGCACGGGCGTGCGCGGACGTAGTGCGCTCAGCTCTGTAGATGTGAAGCTTGGGGGCGTCAGTTCGGAAGTTTTATATGCGGGAATTGCAGAAGGGTTCTTCGGACTGGATCAACTCAACGTGCGCCTTTCACGAATACTGATTGGGCGTGGCGATGTTGATCTTGAACTGACGGTGGATGGCGTGAAGGCGAGCGTGTTGAAGTTGCGAATTCGCTAGAGAAATTTTTGGTCGTGATTCAGAATTGAAAGTTACACGCACCAGGAATCAAATTATGAAAATCTGGTTCCCTTGACTAGCATTGCATCGGAGTTTCAGTTACAAGGTACATGTTCAAGCCATCAGGCAAGCCTGACTGATGTCAAAAAAAGTTATAGAGCATGCTTGTCAGACGCATGCAATAAAACCGCATAGTTTTAATCTCAGAGTTACCGCGGTTTTCAGATGAGTTGGAAGATGTAGCCATAATCGGCGAACAAACCGCAAACATCGTCAGCCGCGGTTTTCTTTATAGCCTTTGCCAAATTGTTTAGAAGCTTGCGTTTGGTTCGAGCTTTTATCCCCCGCAGTACCGCCTTGATCTTTGAGATGCATTCTTCAGTCGGGTTGAAGTCAGGCGAGGACATAGGAAAATGCAAGACTTTGGCTTTTGCGGGCTCAATCTAGTTGATCGCCCGCTAGGAGTTTCGAACTCGGCTCGCTCAATCGAATTGGCTTTGGCGACTCGGATGGACTTTCTTCCGCGACAGCTCAAGGTTGTCTAAACCATGCCAAATCGTCGCGAGGCTAACCGTGACACGAGCCTGTGTTTTTATTTGTTCGCTTAATTCCTCCAACTTCGCCTAATCATAACAAGGGAAACCTGCTGTAGGTACATCTTTACTAAGGGAACCTTATGGACTTCATAGAGAGACTTTTGGGTATTTCTCCGGATGGTGGATCCGGCCTGTTCGAAGCGTTGCTCTTCCTAATTCCCACTGCGGGGATTTTAGTGATTCGCCAGTGGCGGAAGCGCTCGGCGCGTTGTTAATAGTGGGTCAATCCTATTGGGTGAACTCGGCGATGAATATCCCACAAACTTTAGTTTTGTCGCGATCTCAGAGCCAACAACAAACTGAAGTTTGTTGGACATTCCACCCGGCTTCGCCACTGTCATCGTGTGGAAACGGTGCCGGTCTTATGGCCACGGCTGTGCAGCAGTTGTTTAACGATACTTGGATGCTTAACTTTTAAGAGGATTGTCGAATCATGACTGACGTGATTGCACCAGAGTACATTCGCTTCGTCACCGCTGAGCGCCGCGCCAG
>JBDSAM010000423.1:0-23676 GCA_039922135.1 Blastocatellia bacterium | reverse complement strand
AGCTGACAAAGGATGCCACTTGTGACCGAACTCATCATGCCTTTTGCCTTTTACGTGATTACTGCTTCAATTTTTGGACTCGTCATCGGCAGTTTTTTGAATGTCGTCATTCATCGTGTACCGCTGGGCGAATCCATTGTCTTTCCCGGTTCGCACTGCCCTGTTTGTGGCACAGACTTGCGGGCTTATGACAATATCCCGATCGTAAGCTTTGTTCTGTTGCGAGGCAGGTGCCGGAATTGCAGCCAGCGAATCTCTTGGCGTTATCCACTGGTCGAACTGCTGGCCGCTTGCTTCTTTGCCGCGATTGTTCTGAAGACAGGGCCGACGTGGGAAGCCCTGCTGGAAATGGTATTTGCCTCAGGTTTGATCGCGCTGGTCTTCATTGACGCGATTCATCACCTGCTCCCGAACGTCATCACATATCCGGCTATTGTCTTTGCAATGGCGGCGGCAATTACGCGCGTCGGCTGGGGCCAGCATCAAGCGGGCGCGCTTGAAATTTCAATCATCATTCCAGCGCTCGTGCCTATGTTCACCGCCTGGAAAGCGGCGATCATTGGCGGCATGTTGATCGCGTTGGCCGCTCCAGGATTTTGGCTGCTCGACCGCCTCGACCTGATTCTTTACGACAAATATTTCGAAGAGGACGAGAAAGAAGAAGTGACTCTGGGTGAAACCATCCCGGCCGAAAAGATTGATGAAGCTATTGACGAAGCCGCTGAAGGCGCGGCGGATCAACGTTACCGGCGGACGATTACGGCAAGCATCCTTTTCGGCCTGCTTGCTGGCATCGCGTGGGCGGCGCTGTGCGTATTCGTCTCACCCAAAGACCCGCAAGGATTCAATCAAGCCTACAGCGGTCTGTGGCGCGCGGTGGCTGGAGCCTTAGTCGGCAGCATACCCATCTGGTGGTTAAGAGCACTCTGGTTTTACATTCGCGGCATTGAAGGAATGGGCCTGGGCGATGTGAAGCTGATGGCAATCATTGGCGCGTTTCTGGGCTGGCAAGGCGCATTCGGCGTGATGCTCATCGGCTCTATCGCAGGCTCTGTCATTGGAGCAATTTTGATGTGGCGCAGTAAGGCCGGCCTGAAGACCGCACTGCCATTTGGCGTTTGTCTGGGAGCGGCGGCGTTGATCGCCATTCTGACGGCTACGCCATTCTTCAACTGGTATGTTGAATCGCCACGATAACTCCACAGTGTGCGCTTTAATGGCGTCAACAGCTTGGGTTTATATATGATGCATTGCAAGCGCGCGTACGGAAATCTCAATTACATGACGCACGAATGTGGAGAAATTTGTTAAATGACTCCACATTCCGCAGCCAAGCAGGTATTAAATTTTGATCTAAGACTCCACCCTGACTACGTCTTCGGCCAAGTCACTGTGCTTTCCATGCTTCGGGAAGGCTTCAGGAAGGTTGAATGGCTGTTGCGGCGCGCGCCAGTTATCCAGCATCGCCACCTGCTGAGCACAAGCAATGGTGCAGAACTTGGCGCATGGCTTTTCAGTGTTGAATTCGTGTTCAATGTGTTCGCGCGTATATTCCGCCAGCGGGATGCCCGGATAGCCCCGCTGTTGCGAGCAGTAATGCACCAGGCCGTCTTCGCAAACGTACAAGTAACGCGCGCCTGCACGGCAGCGCCAGTTGTGCGGACGGCCATAGGCCAGATCGTCTTGAAAACTATTCAGCCAGCCGAACTTCTTTTTGCCAAAGCGGCGCAGCTTCTGATAGACCTGCCCTTCCATTCCACTTAAGGCTTTCAACTGTCCGCTGCCGTCGTGAATGATTCCTAGCGTTGAACCGAAGCCCAACTCAACTGCGCGTTCGGCGACGACCAGTGCGTCTTCAGGATTCTTGATCCCGCCACCGATGACTGAGTTGATGTTGATATGAAATTTGGCGAACTTCGACAGATTGACCAGATAACGGTCAATCACCTTCAGGCTCTTCTGCGATACTTTATCCGGCTTAACGTTATCAATGCTGATCTGTAGATATTCCAGGCCCGCGCGATTCAGCTTCTCGATATTTTCGCGGGTCATGTAATAACCATTGCTGATCAGTCCCGCAATCATTCCGTGCGAACGAATATGCGCGATAATCTCGAAAATTTGCGGGTGCAGCATCGGTTCGCCGCCGCTGATGGTAATCGTCGTCGTGCCGAACGAGGCGAGTTTATCCAGCCGCGTTTTCATTTCTTCCAACGGCACGGGTTCAGAAACCTTGTCGTATTCGTTGCAATAACCACAGGCCAGATTGCAGCGGCGCATCGGTATGACATGCGCCAGAATCGGATGGTTCGTCGAGGCCAGGCCTTTAGCAACGAGTTTGGCTTCGCGCAAATTTCGGCTCAGTTTGCTGCTGCTCAGATCATTCATTGCAAGAATTGCGGGCATATCAAAATGTCGGGCGTAGGTGACTGCCACCTCGCCTGCTGATCGGTGTGTTTGTAGTACTTTTAGTTAATGAAGAGGGACGAGCTTGTTTGAAACTCGTCCCTCGCAACCGTGGGGGCCATTGGGAATTGTTGTTGATTGGGTAAACAAAATCGGGCGCTATTGCCGATCTCGTCAGAACTTATCCACGACCTTGGTGCCGTTCGGGATAGTCACGACGAATGCAGCGTCGGTGACGCCGTTGTTCAGTTGCAGATTTTTTAGCGTGATGACCGTGAAATCGCCATTACGTTCGGACATCTTCCACTGTGCCGGAAGCCAGTTCTGCTGGTTGACCCACAGATCAATCGCGGAATACTGGCCGCTGCCTTTCGGTGTCAGGCGCAGCAAGGTTGTCATCTGACCGTTGACTGCCTCGTCTTTGACAAACTCCATATTGTAGCTGGCCGTCAGATTTTTCAGTGACCCGTCTATGCCCACCAGACTAACGCCGGCTTTGCCTTTAGACAATTTGTTGACCGTGCCCTTAAAAACCTGATTGATGCGCGGCTGGTAAAACGTGACATTTTCACCGACGACCGAAACGATGTCCTTGCTGGGCTTGGTGTAATCAATGCGCAGCTTGCCTTTGTCTTTGCCGAAAGCAGGCTTGTAAAGCACGACGCCGTAATCGGTGTCCGTGCTGCCAATTTGCGGATTAGTCTTCTGCTGAATGAGTTCAGCCTTCAGACTCTTCATTTGCTGATGAGCATTCTCCATTTTGTTGAGAATGCCGGTTAAGATTTGGGGCGTTGTGTTGGCTGCCACGTAGGGTACGCGGGTTATTCCGGCCAGTGCCAGAAACATTCCCGTGACGAGCGCCAATGTGATTATTTTTTTCATTCTTCCTTTCTCCATCTCGTATAGCTTGAAGTTACAACCGCTGGACTTCTATTGAATCCAGACTCGATAGCCGACCCGTCCTTGCGGGTTCATATAAGGCTCAATCTCAGTAACGATCACGTTCTGTTTTAGTTGATCGCGCAAGTAAAGAACGATTGCTTGCTTCGGTTCGTTCAACATCATTTCAGGGCGATTCTGCCGCTGCAAAAAATCTTGCAAATCGCTAACGGTGATTTCACGAACCGTTTCGCCGGGCTTGGATGCCGAAAACGATGCTTGATTTGCTCGCGCTGGTTTGACGGCAACGCGGTCTCGATCGCCGAAAAATTTGCCTGGCAGTATAAAGATCACGCTAATAATCAACAGGCAAAGGACATCATATTGCCATGTGCCACGTTCATATGACCAGAGGAGAATGTCCCTGACTCCTGCAATAATAGACTTCATCGTCTGTCCTTTATCGTTCGCCAACAATTGTCCCGTCGCGCATCTCAATTGTGCGAGCGGCCACGGCCGCTGCTTCGGGATTGTGCGTAATCATGACGATGGTCTGATTCAGTTCCCGGTTGAGCTTCTGCAACATATCAAGGACAATCCCGGAATTCTCAGAATCAAGATTCCCTGTTGGTTCGTCGGCCAAAATGATCGCTGGACGATTGATGATGGCGCGTGCGATGGCAACTCGCTGTTGTTCTCCGCCTGATAGTTCAAGAGGTTTATGGCGCATTTTATTTTCCAGCCGCAGCATGCGCAAGACTTCGCGACGGGTTTCATCATCAATCGTTTTTTTGCCATTGCCATGAACCTGCTCGGCCAGCTTCAGATTGCCTTCGGCGCTTAAGGTCGGAAACAAGTTAAAGCGCTGAAAGACAAAACCAATTTTACGGCGGCGAACGTCCGTTCGCCCGGCGTCCCCCATCGCAGCCATATCTTCGCCATCCACAATCACGCGGCCCGAAGTCGGTTTGAGCAAGCCCCCCAAAATATGCAACAGCGTGGATTTGCCGCAGCCTGATGGCCCCATAATCGAGACAAAATCACCGCGCCCAATCACCAGATTGACCCCACGCAAGGCGTGCACGTCAACACTGCCGACGCGATAAGTCATCACCAGATTTTCCGTCTTCAGAATCGCATCCATAAAAATTGGTAGCTAGAGGTCGGTGGTCGGTTCAGGCTATTTGCCAACCACCGACCACTTCATTCGTAAGACAAAGCCTTAACCGCATCCTGATTGGCCGCCCGCACTGCCGGATAGAGCGCGCCCAATGCTCCCGCGCCCAGCCCGATCAGCGCCGCACGCAAAATCCACGACCAATGAAATTCCAGTTGCAAAGTTGTCGCGCGCTCAATCCCCCAGGCAGCAATAATCGCCAGCAACAGCCCAACAATCACGCCAATCAAACTGATGGCCAGCGCCTCTTTTTCAATCACGCCGATGATGTACCGCTTGGGCGCGCCCAGCGATTTCAAAATGCCAATCTCGCGTGTCCGTTCGGTAATTGTCGTATACATCGCCAGCAAAATGACCAGCGCGCTAACAATAACCGAAAGCACCAACACCGCTCGCACAAAACCCTGAATACCTGGGATTTCGCGTCCGAAGTTGGTTCCCAGATCACGCGTCAGGATGACATGATTGCCGGGCAAGGCGGCATCAATCCGCTGCTGTACCTCTGCCTGCTTTTCCGGATCCTGCACTTTGACCAGAATCTCAAAGCACTTATTTTCCGCGCCCAATGCCTGCTGCATGGCTGAGAGCGACATCTTGATTCTTGATCCGATTTGCGGCGAATAAATCCCCGCCACGCGCATCATTTTGCCGAAGATCTGAATTGCGCTGCCAACTTTCAACTTGTTGTGATGCGCTTTGAAATCGTCAATCAGCACATCTTCGTCAGATTGAAAAGCGTGCCCTTCGACAATCTTCAGGCCAGTGATCGCCGAATAACTATCGAACTCAATGCCTTCGACAATTTCAATCCCTAAGCCGCTGTTTCCGCTTTGGACGTAATACCCGACTGGGCTGACCTGCTTCACGCCTTGAATCTGCCGCAGCCGGTCGGCATAGCGAACGTCTACAGGATTACTAGACGAAGGAGAAAGCATTGCGGCTTCGCGGCCAAACTGGATTTCCGCGCCAATGCCGCGCTCGCGCCGGATGCGGTCGTTGAGCATTCCTTCGACCAACCCCGTGTTCAACACAACCAACAGCACGCCCAAAGCAACGCCCGCCACGCTGATCATCGTGCGTGTTGGACGTTGGCGGATGTTTGAAGCAACTAGACTATCCATAAAAACAGTTACGGCGTAGGCGGTTTGTCCAAATCAATCTCAGCCAGCTTATCTATATTTTCGAGCGTAAATGCCCCTGCAGGAAGTTCGGGATTGAGTTCAAACTTTTCGGCGCTGAAGAGCAGGCGCGCGGCGTATCCATCATGATGACGGCTGACCAAGATCACGCTAGGCCACAGGTCAGTACTAGCCTCGCTCAGCTTCCGGTAGTCCGTATAACTGACATCCGTCGCCAGTTCGCCACGCGTGTCGAATATTTGTTGCCGCGTAAACTTTGCGCCGTTCGTGCGATCGAACCAGAAGCGGCGTAGTACGAGCGATGTTCCCTGGCCCAACTCGATTTCGGAGATAACGTAAAAACTTCGCAGCGCGCGCGCGCCCTTCGCGGCTTTCGGGTTCGAGTCTGGCTCTTCGATCAGCGCCTCTTCCATCGAATAGGTAAAGCGCGAGTCTCCCAAACGCAGCGGGCGCATCATCAATGCCTCAGTAAAATGGAAAGGCCGGGCTGAAACCAGTCCACTGCGTCCCTTTTCTCCCAATTTCTCGCGCCACATACCGTAATCCGCGTCATTCGTGCCGATCAGAAAGCTCGGAGATTGTTGATAGACGGCAACTTTGAAATGGTTTGACTCCGAAACCATCTCGGCGACCTTCGACTTGACCACCGGCGCCTGAATAATCAGCCGGATCTTGTCCGGGCGCTGCAAGACCATGATGGCATCGGCTTCCGGCCAACGCTCGGTCAGCCCAGCGTCCATAAAAACAATGCCGACACGCGAGGTGCGCAACGATTGGAGATTGGTGAAGGGTTGCAACTGCCTGGTCAGGTCGTCGAATTTGGCGTCGGTGAGTGGCGCGATCAGCTTCGGGATCGAGCGGTCTTTAGTAACAATCAGCCGCTTGCACGAAGCGCCCGTCAGAGCCAGCATCACGACCATCGCCAACACGCCGATACGCTTCTCCCGCTTGATTGCCCGCCGGAATCTAACTGCTTGAGCCATAAAGGTAATGTGATAATTGCGACCCGCATTAAACAAGGGCGGGCAAGAGCGCGAAGCTAACAGAAGGGTTTTGGGTTTGTCAAATTTGAAGATAGCCGCAGTTTGTCTACTCTTAGCAAGCAATGAGTTCCTCCAGCTTGACGCACTTTGCGCGGCTCGCTTACACTTCCGGCCATCCTAAACCTTCCAACTCGGGTTATGGCTGAAACGCAAAAGTGACCGCAACACCGTCCGGGAAGACGTTGCAAGCGGATGGTAAATCTGGCAAAGGTAATTAAAGGGTGAGCCAAGGTTTGTGAAAGAATTTCAGCAAACAATTTCCCCCTGCGCGTTCCGAACTTACCAACTCATTGCCAAATGATCATTGCTGAATAAATTGGGTGTTGCTCAAGCAATCACAAAAGCCCGTTCACCGAGAGGAGAGAAAGTCATTATGCAAGACCGATTGTTGTTCACACGGAATTTCGCGCGCCAAACCGGACTGTTACTAATCGCCACGCTCATCCTTTCTTCTTTTACCGTTTTCGCGCAAGACAAGAAAAAGAAGAACGATAAAGCCGGCAAAGAGAGCGTCAAGAGCGTTTATAAACGTTGGAAAGACGAAGACGTACGTTGGATCATCACCGACGAAGAGCGCAAAACGTTCGATGCGCTAAAGACCGACGACGAGCGCGAGCAGTTCATTGAACAGTTCTGGCTGCGACGTGATCCTGATCCCGACACGGACAGCAACGAGTACCGCGAAGAATATTACACGCGGATTGCTTACGCTAACGAACATTTCACCAGTGGTATCCCAGGATGGAAAACCGATCGCGGACGCATATATATTATGTTTGGCCCGCCGCATGAAAAAGAATCGCACCCATCCGGCGGCAGCTACAACCGTCCGACCTGGGAAGGAGGCGGTTCAACTTCGACCTATCCATTCGAGATTTGGTGGTACCGATACCTGGAAGGTGTTGGTTCGGACGTCGAGATCGAGTTTGTTGACCCAACCGGCTCCGGCGAATATCGCATCGCGCGTGACCCGAACGAAAAAGACGCATTGCTCTACACTCCTAACGCTGGATTGACGCTCGCCGAAGAGCTAGGGCTATCAAGCAAGGCCGATCGAATCGCATATGGTGGATTCGGCAACGGCAGTGGCAATGGTGGCAACCAACTCTTTGGCCAGCGTGCCAAAGATGCCCCGTTTGAGCGTTTGGACTTATTGGCCAAATTGCAGAAACCGCCGAAGGTCAAATTCAATGATTTAGCTGCGCTCGCCAACGAATCCGATCTGCCCAAAGTCAGCTTAGACGTGTTAAGCGCGGGGATGAACATCAACCTGCTGCGCGTTACTGAAAACGCAGTGCTGACTTCTTTCACCGTGCAGTTGGATAACACGGACTTGGTCTACAAAGAAGTCGGCGGATTGCCGCAGGCCGCGATTAATGTCTACGCCAAAATCACCAGTGCCGCCGGACGGCGGGCCGGTCAATTTGAAGATATAGTAACCTCTAGTTTCACGCCGGAAGCGCTGGAAACCGGAATGCAGCAGAAGTCGGCCTATCAAAAGAATGTTGTGTTGCCGCCAGGCATCTACAAGATTGATCTGGTTGTGCGCGATGTGAACAGCGGCAAGACGGGCGTTATCAAGCAGGGCTTCGTCGTGCCCCGGTATGAAGAAAGCAAGCTTTCGACTTCGACGATGATCCTGGCGTCGAAAATCGAGCCGCTGTCCGGGCGGTTGCCAAGCGGCCAGTTCGTGCTCGGTTCTTTGAAGGTGATTCCAAACGCAACGGGCGAATTCAAACAGGATCAAACGCTGGGAATTTATATGCAGGTCTACAATGTCGCGATTGACCAAGCGACCCTGCGGCCCAGCGTGGACATTGAATACCTGATTACCCAACGCGACAAAGAAGTGATGCGCATCAAAGAGGACGGCAAGAATGGCTTGAGTTCCATCACCAGCCAGCAGATTACGCTGGCGCGGCTGGTTTCGCTTAAGAAATTCGCCCCCGGACATTACGATGTTCAAGTGGTCGTTAAAGACAATGTCGCTGGCCAAACGGTAACGACTGACAAAGACACCTTTCACGTCAAGTGATTGTGGATTGTGGATTGCGGATCTTGGCGAGGTGCCAATCCACAATCCACAATCTCAAATTTGCAATCTTCTTCCCCCTCTCCTACCCGCGTGTATCTGCTGTCCCACAAACCCGGCCCCCAAGTTTCTTTCAGCAGAGGTTATCTATGAACAAACTGACTTATCAAACTGTGGCTGTCGTGGCCTTGTTATCATTTGCAGCAACGGCGGCGGTAACAACTTGGGCAGTGTCCGCGCAAGATAGAAGAATTGCCTATGATGATTGGTACGGTGGTACGAAAAAGACGCTGGCCGATCATTACACTGGCAAGACGGTTCGGCTGCGGATGGCAATTCCTGCCACGCGGCGCGGGTTGGAAATGACGGATGGGGCGGTTGAGAGTCAAGCGGCGAAAGACTCTGCACAAACGCTGGCACAGGCAGGCGACGAATTAACGATCGAGAACTTCAAAATCCACGATACCAGCATCGAGCTTTTGCTGAACAAGACCGGCCAGCCGCGCAAAAGCCGTTTCTTCAGTTGGTCGAAACAGCCGCGCATCAGCCTGCGCTTTTCGCACGAACTGAGTGCCAAGGAAATGACCATCGAAAGCATTAACCGTTGGCTGGCAACAGCAGTGGATATCAGCCCGCTGGTACCCGCCATCGCCGAACAACCTTCCAACGCGACGCAAGCTTCCATCACACCTGTGCCGGAACCGAGGGCAAAGGCAGTTGGAAGAAATAACGCTCAAGGCTTGCTGATGGCGACTGTCACCGGTGACCTGCCTAACGTCAGCCAGAACATTGGCGAACTGACCGTGACAGATTCAACTGGCCCAATTGGCCAGGCGCGCGTTTATATTGATAACGCCTACAGTGGATTTGCCCCGCGCACGGTGCGGTTGCGCGCCGGAGTTCATTCGATCCTGGTGATGGCCAACGGGTATGCGGCCTGGGAACAACGACTGGTCATTCCAGGCGGGAAAGCGTCAATTGTGAAAGCTGACTTGCGGCGATAAGAAAACTCTTTTCCGCAAACCGTCCTACTTGTCAGCCATTCTGATTCGATTGACCAATAGATGCGCTTGCCGCGTGGGTTCGGGCTGGCGGTATTTCGTGACTGACCGCAGCACCAAATCAACTGCCGAATCCATATCCATCAAATGACCGGGAGAGACATAAACCGGGGCGACATTCTTCTTCGTACGCAACACAACGCCAACCTGCTCGCCGCGATCAATGAGTGGAGTCTGGCTTCCTGCTTCCGATGCAAGATCGCCATGCCTGCCAACCAAAATACTCTTCGCGCAGCCGATCGTCGGCAAGTCCAACAGCACTCCGACGTGAGATGCAATTCCCACACGGCGAGGGTGCGCAATACCCTGCCCGTCCAGCATCAGCACGTCCGGCTTCGTCTTCAATTGCTCCCACACCTCCAGCAACGACGGCGCTTCGCGGAAGCTGAGCAGCCCTGGCACATAAGGAAACTTAGAGGTACTGCGAATGCCTGCCGATTCGATAATCTGCAAATCTGGCAAGCCTAAAACGACGATGCCGGAGTAGATCACCTCCGAATATTTATTGAAGGAAATGTCTGCTCCGGCAATTGTGCCGACTTCGCGCGCCAGCGGTTGGATGCGAACCAGAGAGCGTAATTCCTGCTGAACAGTGATGGCCTCGCGTGGCGTCAAATCCCAACTATGCAGCGACTGTGGCATGTTGCTAAACCTCTGGGAGATGAAAATCGTCAGGCGGCAATCTCAACCAGTGTCAGCGCGAAGTGTAAGTCTTCGCCGGCCAACGGGTGATTGGCGTCGAGAGTGACAGTAGCATCGGTGAGTTCGGTAATAACGAGCGGGATATTCCCTTGCGGCGTCCGCATTTCAATGGCCAGCCCCAGCTCCGGCTCGATGCCTTCCAGACGAAACTGATTGCGATCCAGGGTCTGCACCAGTTCGCTAACGCGTTCGCCGTAACCCTGATCGGGCGGGATAACAATGCTTTTGGTTTCGCCAACCTCCATACCGACCAGAGCTTGATCGAAGCCCGGAATAACCTGACCGCCGCCAACCGTAAAGGACAATGGTTCGCCGCCTTCGGAAGAATCAAAGACGTCACCGTCGTCGAATTTGCCTGTGTAATGAACCTTGACGGCGTCGCCGGTTTTCGCTGTGGACATTTGGATTTCCTTTCCTAGGTGAAAACGCAAATAGAAATCATTGAAATTTGGATGATGAATGGCAGCATCGCACAGCAAATTCCTAAAATCCAGTATCTGGTTTTTCAGTCCCGTCGAAGCCTGCTATTTTATGAAAGATGAAGGCGCTACGTTTCGAAAATGGTGAATTGCGATTGGCTGAAGTCGAGCCAGCGCATCCTGCCAATGAAGCATTGGTGCAAGTCACAATGGCCGGAATTTGCAACACCGATCTTGAGATCGTGCGTGGATATGCTGGTTTCAGCGGCACACTTGGCCACGAATTTGTCGGCGTGGTGGAAGATTCGTCCGACAAATTGCAGATTGGTCGTCGCGTCGTCGGCGAAATAAACGTTGGTTGTGGCCGCTGCGAATTGTGCCAAACAGGCGATCCGCGTCATTGTCTGAATCGTACGGCGCTTGGCATACATCGTCGCGACGGCGCATTCGCTGAATACCTGACCCTGCCGCCGGAAAACTTGTTCATTGTTCCTGATGCGGTCAGCGACCAGCAGGCAGTCTTTACTGAGCCGCTGGCCGCAGCCTGCGAGATTCTTGATCAAGTAGAAATCAACCCAACTCATCGGATAGCAGTCATCGGCGATGGCAAGCTCGGCCAGTTGATCTCGCGCGTACTCGCGACAACGGGCTGCGATCTGACTTTGATTGGCAAACACGCTGACAAATTGGAACTTGCAGCCAAAGCCGGAATCAAAACGATTGCTCTCGTTGAATTGAAGATTGATCGCTCAGCACGCTTTGATTTCGTCGTGGAAGCCAGTGGCGCTGCCAGTGGAATGCAACTGGCGATTGATCTGGTCAAACCGCGTGGAGCAATTATCCTGAAATCTACTTTTCAGGCTGCAGTATTATTGGAGACATCGCGCATCGTAGTGGATGAGATCAGCATCATTGGTTCGCGCTGCGGGCGATTTCAAAAGGCTCTGCAACTTCTTGAAGAGGGCAAAGTCGAAGTCGAAGATTTGATCGCCGGTGAATTTAAGCTGAGCGATGGAGTTGCCGCGATGGCTGCCGCCCGGACGCCCGGCACCCTCAAGATTCTGCTGATCAATAACGGCTAAAAAAACTATGTACCCTGCTGGCAATCTCCTTATTCCCGCGCCACACGGCCATCTGGAAGCGATCTATCGCCCGAAGTCGAATCAGGCCGGGCAACCTGGCTTGGCCGAACGGGTCGCGTTGGTTCTGCATCCGCATCCGCTGGGAGGCGGGACGATGCACAACAAGGTCGTCTTCCGCGCGGCCAAAGCGCTTCAGGAATCTGGCTTCGAGACTTTGCGCTTCAACTTTCGCGGCGTCGGCCATAGTACAGGCGAACATGATGAAGGCCGCGGTGAGGTGGATGACGCACGCATCACGCTGGACTATCTGCTGGGCCAGCAGCCGCACGCGCGCGAAGTAATCGTCGCCGGGTTCTCTTTCGGTTCAATTGTTGGCCTGCGCCTTGGCTGCGGCGATCCGCGCGTGCATAAGCTGATTGCGATTGGCGCGCCCGCGCGAATGGACAACCTGGATTTCCTGCGCGATTGCACAAAACCGAAGCTGTTCGTTCATGGCGCGGAAGATGAGATTGCACCGCTTGCACCACTAGAAGAAATTATAAAAACACTGCCCATAATCAGTAATTACCAGTTGGTGAAAATCACTGGCGCAGGCCATTTTTTCGACAATGAAGCCGAAGTATTGATGCAAGCAATCAAAGACTTCGTCAGGGAGTAATTGAACAAGGGAGTTTATGCGGTTCAAACCTTTCCAAATCGCGCGTGTGTCCGGCATCCCGCTGATGATTGATTACAGTTGGCTGCCGATGGCGGGATTGCATGTCTGGCTAGTATCAGAGTTCTGGATTGCACCTTGGTTAGGGCGCCAATTGCCCCTGTGGCAAAACCTCGCGTTGGGAATTATCACTACTGCTTTTTTCTTCGCTTCAGTCGTCGGGCACGAACTGGCGCACGCAGTGGTGGCGCGGCTGGAAGGCATCAAGATTTACGACATTCAATTACACATTTTCGGTGGATGGGCGCGCTTGGCGAGCGAGCCGCCGACGGCAATGTCGGAGTTGCGCGTCGCCATGGCAGGTCCTTCCGCTTCGTTTTTGCTTGCCTTGTTTTTCTGGCTCTGGCTTCCCCCAAATCCCAAAGTTGCTGCAGGCTCATTGGCCGCTCATGCGGCTGTTGCTTCGCTGTCGTATCTCGCTGCGGCGAACATGTCGCTAGCTATGTTCAATCTGCTGCCGGGATTGCCACTGGATGGCGGGCGGGCATTACGCGCCTTGTTGTGGCATCGGAGCGGCAACATCCTTTCAGCAACGCGCACGACAGCCAAGCTGGGCGTTGGGATCGCGTATATGCTCATCTCTTACGGCCTGTTTCTGATTGGCTACGGAATGTTTCGCGGCAGGTTGTGGCAGGATTTTCTGGTTGCCGCGTGGCTGCTGATCGTCGGCGTTTTTCTGAAGGCGGCGGCAGGAAGCGATTACCGCAATCGCCAGCGACGAGCAGATGAAGATGCCCGCTCCGCACAACCTGAACAGTTCCTCACGCCAGGCACTGTTGGGGCTGTCATGAATGCTCCGGCAGTCAGCATCGCTCCAGAACTGCGCGTCAGTGAATTTGTTGATCGAGTTCTACCCAGCAACCGCTTGAGCAACTTCCCCGTTGCCAGAGAAGGCCGGTTGCACGGAATCCTCTCGCTTCAGCGACTGCGCGAACTGCCAAGCGAACTATGGGAACACACCATCATCCGCGACGTGATGGAACCGATTAGCGAAGAATTGTTCATCCCTGTCCGCGCCTCCTTGGAACACGCGCAACGCAAACTGAAAGTAAATCGCCTGGGCTTTCTGGCGGTAATTGACCAAGACGGTCTGCTGGTCGGCTCGCTCAATGCCGCCGACATTGAATAAGTCGCGTGAAGAATTTTAGGATTGGCCGGTTGACTGATTCGTGAGCGGTTGGCTAAGATGCACGCGCCTTCAACGAAGGCAACGTTCTCGGACATTAGGGTCTGATTGAAATTGTGGGGCTATAGCTCAGTTTGGCAGAGCGCTGCAATGGCATTGCAGAGGTCGTCGGTTCGAACCCGACTAGCTCCACTACCCTCCTTTCTCTATTCAATTTTTCAACATATTTGCTGAACTCAAAGTCATTCGCCTAGCGGATTTTTGGCGGTTGTGTGTCTCAGTACATCGCAATCATCTTTCCGATCTGCCTTGTCAAACTATATGGTGTAGATTGTTTCATTATCTGGACAGTAGGCTACAAACACATCGAATTCCGTTGGATCGTATTTGCACCCCTTTGGTATTCGCTAAATTTTTGCTTTAGACCCCGTGCCGGGTGTAACAACAGGGCGGCCAAGCCTGTTGGCAAAAGCGCTTTGCTATTGCAGAATGCCGATTCGATTTTGGCCGCCCAATTTCAACTGTCAGGCCACTAAGCGCAAGTGAGTAAAACATATGACTGCTTTAATCGGCCCTCGCGTTGGCCAGTATGCCCCGGAGATTAATCTTCCCGATGGCTACGAAAACAGATGGACGCTCGCCGAACATCGCGGCAGAACTGTGGTGTTGCTTTTCTATCCTGGCGACGAAACGCCGGTTTGCACCAAACAGCTTTGCAGCGTGCGCGACAACTGGGAGCAGTACAAACAGACCGGCGCGGAAGTCGTCGGCATCAATACTGATTCGGTCGCCAAACACCGCGCGTTCGCGGAGCATTATGGGTTGCCGATCCGGCTGCTTTCCGACGCTGAGAGCCTGGTTGTTCGCCTGTACGAGATGAAAGCGATCTTCGGCACACGGCGCGGCGTGGTCGTAATTGATGCGGATGGCGTGATCCGTTTTCGCAAAGTGGTGCTTCCGATCTTTCGCCCGGGCGATGACGAAGTAATTAATGCAATCCGCCATGCTCAGAAGACGGAGGTTTAAGCGACGGACCTGAACTTTGCGGTGATCAACACTGCTTTCCGTCCCTGCTCACTCGGATTTATGTACACAGACTCGCTTCCTTCCATTTCTGACTCATCTTCGCCCAATGCGCAATCCGCGCTGCGGCTGCAGCAGCTCATCAATGAGTTGAGCGTTGAGTTCATCTCAATCCTTGACCTGGATGAATTGATTGAGCGCGTGGCGCAGCGGCTGCGCGAAGTAATTGACTACAAGTTTTTCAACCTTTTCCTGGTGGACGAAGTGCGCGGCGGGCTGTTGTGGAAAAAGTCAGTTGGTTACAACGCGGAAGAGGTTGCCGCGCACGAATTGATTCCCTTCGACCGCAGCATAGCTTCCGCCGCCTGGCGCGAAGGCCACACAATCAACGTCGGCGACGTCAGCCGCGATTCGCGTTATCTGCCGATTCTAGCAGCTACCGGCAGCGAACCGCTGTCGGAGATTGCCGTGCCGCTAACCCTGGTGCGCGAAAGCAAGATCGTCGGCGTGCTGACGATTGAGAGCTCCGAGGCGAACTATTTCACGCGTGATCATGAACGTGTACTGAACGTGCTTGGCAATCAATTAGCTATCGCCCTGGAACACGCGCGCGTTTACGACGAATTGCGTCAACGCACGCGCGAGATGAGGGCGCTGATTGAGATCGGTCACGAAATCACCTCGATCCTTGATCTGGATCGTTTGCTTGATCACATCGAGCCAATGCTGGCAAGGCTGATCAGCCATGAGTTTCTGCTGGTTGGGCTGATTGACGATACGCAACCGGAATTCGTCTGGCATATTGAAGAAGGCTATGGCGTCATCAAACGGGAGATTACTCACCGCACTCCGGTTACTCAGGGTGTCGTGGGACGCGCCGTCCGCGAACGCCATACACAGCTTGTCGGTGATGTGTTGCGCGACCCTGACTATTTCCTGACAGATACATGGCGCGACCACGGCCAGCGGTCAGAGGTTGCCGTCCCCTTAATTTATGAAGAGCGGGTAATCGGCGTACTGGCGCTGGAAAGCAGCCGGACCAATGCCTTCAATGAATACCACGGGCGACTGCTTGAAAATATCGCCAACCCGCTGAGCATCGCCATCGTCAATGCCCGGCTCCATCAGGAACACGTCGAGCGCGAGGGGCGTCTAGAGCACGAAATTCTGATGGGGCGCGACGTGCAAAGGGCAATGCTTCCTGAAAACCCGTCCGTAAAGGGATTTGAATTCGCCGCGCGTCTGGAACCGGCCCTCAATCTGAGCGGCGATTTTTACGATTACATTCCGCTGTCGGAAAAACGACTGGGTTTGATGATCGGCGACGTCGCGGGCAAAGGCGTGCGCGCGGCAATGGGAATGGCCGCATCGCGCAGCATTCTGCGTAGCGTCTCGCGGCGCGGCGGCGGCCCGGCAAAAGTGCTGCGCGACGCTAACCTGCGCTTGCATCGTGATCTGGGCAAACAGTTGCTGCTGACGCTGGTTTATGGCGTGCTCGATACAGAGACGAAGACGTTGCAGTACTGCAATGCGGGCCACAACTTTCCGTTGCTGGTAAAAGCCTCAGGCAAATGGCGCGCACTGAAAACCGGTGGCCTGCTGATGGGCGTGTTCGACAAACAGCAATACAAGAGCGAAACGTTGCATCTGGAAAAAGGCGACGTGCTCTTCTTTTATACCGACGGTCTGGTTGAAGCGCATACTCCCGCGCCGCAACAAGTTGAATTCGGCGAGCCGCGCATTCTGGAGTTCCTGCTGGAGCATCGCCATCTGCGCGCTTCGGCAATCATCGAAGCGGCGATCAACTACGTCAACGAATTTACTGCCGGGGCGCATCAACACGATGATTTGACGATGGTTGTATTAAAGGTTCTTTGAATCGGGGCTGCTTCCCCGTACCGATTTGGAAAAGACGAAATCCATCTGCTATTTTCATGGCCTAATTTCTCCAACAATCACTCTTCTTTATTTATCTGAAAGGCGAACTTATGGAAATTGTCACGTCCGCCGGAAATGCGGCGGCACATTCGTCACCAATCGTGCCCATAGTAGGTGAGGCGCGATCTTCTTCGTTGCCATTGCCCGCGCTCACCGCGAGCGAAAAACTCGGGGCGTATTACGATCTGACCAAACCACGCATCACGTTTCTGGTGGTGCTGTCATCGTTAGCCGGGTTCACGCTCGGCTCGCCATCGCCAATTAACTGGCTGTTGTTTTTGCATACCACGCTCGGCATTGCGCTGTTATCGAGCGGCATCTCCACTCTTAATCAATACTGGGAACGCGATCTGGACGCGCTGATGGAGCGCACTCGAACGCGTTCGCTGCCTGCGGGCAAGCTGCCTGCGCGCAGTGCGCTTATCTTCGGAATTGCAATCTCGGTGATGGCGGAGATTTATCTGGCCTGGCTGGTCAATCCACTTACCGCCGTCTGCGGACTGGTCGCGCTGGCCAGTTATCTATTTCTCTATACGCCGCTGAAAACGCGCACGCACTGGTGTACCTTCATTGGCGCAATTCCTGGTGCGTTGCCACCGCTGCTCGGCTGGGCTGCGGCTCGCAATCAAGTGGGCATCGAGGCGTGGACTTTATTCGGCATTTTATTTTTCTGGCAATTCCCGCACTTCCACGCTATTGCAACGATGTACCGCGAAGATTACGGACGCGCGCGGATTCGCATGCTGCCAGTTATTGAACCGGACGGCAGATCAACCGCGCGGCAGATTGTGGGTTACACAATTGGGTTGGTCGTAATCAGCCTGTTGCCAGTGCTGCTTGGGCTTTCCGGGCGGGTGTATCTGGCGGGAGCCATGCTGTTGGGTGCGTGGTTTCTTCATGCCAGCCTGACAACGGCCCGGCAAATGACGCAACCGCAAGCACGGCGTCTGCTCAAAGTCTCTGTCATCTATCTGCCGCTGCTGCTCGGCTTGATGGTGCTGAATCGCTAGCGGATCGTTTTAGAAACTCCCATCTGTGGTTGTGGGACAATTTTGGCCAATTGTCCCACCTTCGTCTCCTCTTTCCGCTTTATCCTCCTTTTCCTTGAACTTCCCTTTGACAGAAATGTTGCCTCGCTTCTGGCAACCGACAATTTTGTCGAAGTGAGCAAATCAAGCAATAGACATTACCGGGACAAGTCTTCGGTGCGGAACCGGAAGTGGTGGCGACTTGGTCACCTCGTGAGGGTTCGATCATCAAGCAACCCGGTCGTTACGACTCCCGGTTCCGTACCAATTCATTTCTCTACTACCAATCGCCCTTTTCAATTCCGATCCTCCCGGCCAACACAAGAACCAACAGAATTGTCGCAATCAACTCACAGTCAGACATATTTGCAACATCCATAAACGCACAAGCCAGCGCGTAAAAACCATCTCAGGGTTCAAACTCAATTGAACGCAGCCAGTTAGTACTGTCCAAGCGAATTCGCCATGTCTTGGCATCGTCGTTGCACTGAAATCGTAGCGAGCGCGAATCCATGCAAATCAATTTGGCGACAATCGAACATCACGCCAGCGAAAAGCTGAAACGGATTGAAAGCCAGCCCGGCGCGGCTGAACGGCTGATTGCGCTCAAAAAGTTTTTGAAGATTGAGACACAGCGGCTACATCTGCGCCACCGGTTCGGGGTCACGGGGTCTGAGATCGTGGCGGCGCGTTCGCTGCTGGTGGATTTGCTGATTCAGCGCATTGCGCGTTCGGCCGTCGAAGAGCGGCTGGGTGGCGCAGTCGAGGTTGGTAACTTCGCCGTTGTCGCGCTTGGCGGATATGGGCGACAGGAACTATCTCCGCAATCGGATATTGATGTCCTCTTTCTATATCAAGGCCGCAAGGACGCTGACCGCGCTGCTCTCCTGAGCGAAGCGATCCTGTACCTGCTGTGGGACATGGGCTTCAGTGTTGGCCACAGCGTGCGCAGCCTGAACGAATGCATCTCCATCGCCAAAGAAGACGTTATTTCACGCAATTCGATGATTGATGCCCGCAGACTATGGGGCAGCGGCGATTTGTTCGAGATGCTGGTTGAGCGGTTGGACGAAGAGGTCTTTGAAAAGCAGAAGCGCGCGCTGCTGGACGAACAGTTGGTTGAGCGGCAGGCGCGTTATAACAAATTCGGCGACGCAGCCTGTTTGCAGGAACCGAATGTCAAAGAAACTGCAGGCGGTTTGCGCGATCTGCATGAACTGCTGTGGATGGCGCGCACGGCCTACGGAACTTCCTCGCTGAAAGAGTTGGCTGCCAAGGGCACGATTCCTGAACGGGATGCGAAGGCGATTGGTGCGGCATACGATTACCTGCTGCGCGTGCGCAACGAAATTCACTTTCTGACCAGTCGCAAAAGCGATCTGCTTTCGCTGGATTTGCAACAGCAAATCGCGCGCAACCTGCGGTACGTGGACACGCCTGAACAGCAGGCATCCGAACTTTTCATGCGCGATTATTACCTGCAAGCGCGGCGTATGCATCGGCTGTGCGAAACCTACATTCAGCGGGCGGCATCCAGGCAGGAGAATGGCAAGCAGGGGCAGGAAAAAAAGAGTTGGTTTTCGCGCGTACGCTCGTCTGTGCGCGTTGCGCCGGCCATCGGCGGATTTGTCATGCGCGATGGCGAATTGGATATGCCCGGTCCGGATAACGCGGGCGAATTGCCCACTTCGATTTTGGATGGCAATCGGCTGATGCTGGCGTTCAGTTACGCTCAGGCAACGGGCGCGGGCTTCAGTTCAAACTTGCAGGAAGCGATGCAATCGGCGCTGCCTAGCGTCAACAAAACCTTTCGATCTTCGCCCGAAGCCGCGCAGGCGTTTTTGAAAATGCTGAGAACAAAGGGGCGCGTCGCCGCCGGCTTACGGTTGATGCACGATCTGGATTTTCTGGGCAAGTTTCTGCCGGAATTCGCACGCGTGACCTGCCTGGTTCAACACGACCTTTATCATCGCTATACAGTGGATGAGCACACGCTGCGAACAATTGAGGCGCTGGATGAACTCATTCATTCCCGCAGCAAAACGCTTGAACGTTACCGTAACGTCTTCAGTCAGGTCAGCGATTTGGCATCGCTGCATCTGGGCTTACTGATGCACGACATCGGCAAAGGCCTTGGGGGCGGCCATACGGAAAAAGGCATTGAAATCGCCAAACGCGTTTGCGCGCGCCTGCAGCTTGAAGAACAGATGACCGACGCGGTGCTGTTTCTGATCCGGCAGCATCTGCTGATGTCGCACATTGCGCAACGCCGCGACCTGTCGGACGAAAAAGTGATTCGTGATTTTGCTGAACAGGTTGGCACGGTGGACCGGCTGAACATGCTGTGCCTGCTTACTTACGGCGATATCCACGGCGTCGGGCCTGGGGTGTGGAACGAATGGAAAGACGCGCTGTTATGGGAGTTGTACATCAAAGCGCGGGCGGTGCTGCTGCCGGAAGAGAAAGACGAGAGCGACGTCGAGCCATTGCGTGCCCGCATCGCTCGAATGCTGGCTAGCGAAGTGGATCAGGACGAGGTCCGTAAACACTTCAAGTTATTGCCGGACGATTACGCTCGCTTTACGCCGCCGCAAATCATCATCGAACATATCCGGCTGATAGCCTCTCTCAATTCACGGCAGGTGAAGACGGGCTGGCGCGTCAACACGCAAACGCGCTGCACTGACATGCACTTGTGCGCGCGCAACCGGCGCGGATTGTTTGCCGCCGTCGCAGGCGCGCTGACTGCGCAGGGCGTCAATATCCTGAGTGTTCATCTGAATACGCGCGCCGATGGGTTCGCGATTGATTCCTTCAAGGTGCGCGATTCCGCCGGAGAACCGATCAACGACCCAGTGCGCTGGGAACAGATTGATACTGCCGTTAAACGCGCGCTGAGCGGCGATTATGATGTTACCGCCGCCGTCGAAAAAAGGCTTCGTTCACAAACGGCTTCCAAGTTTTCTTCAAAGCGCAAGATTCTGGCCGCCGCCCCGACGCGCTTTAGCTGGGATAATTATTCATCAAACAAAAGCACGATTCTGGAAGTGCGCACGGGAGACAGGCTGGGTTTGGCGTACAAGATTGCCAGTACGCTTGCCGCGCTCAACCTGGACATCGTCTTCGCGAAGGTTGCGACTGAAAAGCATCTTGCGCTTGATATTTTCTATGTCACGAATGCCAACGGCGAAAAGCTGAATGATGACGAACTATCCGCCATTGAAGACATGCTTCATCAAGCGCTGGGCGAAAAAGACAAGAAAGAGAAGATCGAAGTTTGAAGTAGTCTCGATTTATTCGACGCAGTAAGTGCCGTCAAAGAACGGCTAACATCACTCCATCAAAAAAAGGAAAACAGCTATGGATAGAAGACTCGCTCTGCGAAGCTCATTCTGGGCTTTGCTTGGTTCATTGATATTTCCGCTTGTTGCGCTGGCGCAAACGCCTTCAATTGAAGAGCGCCTGGCAAAGGCCGAAGCCGCCGCTGCCAGCGCGCAAACCGCTGGCGACAATGCCTGGATGCTGGTCTGTTCGGCATTGGTGCTATTGATGACTGGCCCAGGCCTTGCACTATTTTACGGCGGCCTAGTGCGTAGAAAGAACGTGCTGGCGACGATGATGCAGAGCTTCATCATGATGGCCGTGATCACGGTTCTTTGGGCGGTAGTCGGATACAGTTTGGCATTTGCCAAAGGCACTCCTTTCATCGGCGGACTTGAGTTCCTGTTTTTGAAAGGTGTTGGCGCAACTCCGTCGGCATATGCTGCAACGATTCCCGCCCAGACCTTCATGGTTTACCAGTTGATGTTCGCGATCATCACGCCTGCGTTGATCACCGGCGCGTTTGCCGAACGCATGAAGTTTTCGGCAATGCTGCTCTTCTGTACGTTGTGGGCAGTGGTTGTGTACTTCCCGCTGGCGCATATGGTTTGGGGCGATGGTGGTCTGCTCAACGCGTTTCTGGGCGGCAAGGTTCCGGCGCTGGATTTCGCAGGTGGCACGGTCGTTCACATATCGTCGGGGTTCTCGGCGTTGGTCTGCGCAATCTATCTGGGCAAACGTCTGGGATATCCCAAAACACCGTTCGCCCCGCACAATCTGGTACTCAGTGTTATTGGCGCGTGTCTGCTGTGGGTCGGCTGGTTTGGTTTTAATGCGGGCAGTGCGGTAGCGGCCGGGTCGCTGGCTTCCAGTGCATTTGTTGCAACTCATTTCGGCGCGGCGGCGGCGGCGCTGGGGTGGTTGGTCATTGAATGGATCCGTCAGGGCAAACCGACTGTGCTGGGCGGCATCTCCGGTGCAGTGGCCGGTCTGGTTGGTATTACGCCAGCGGCCGGTTTTGTTACGCCAATGTCTGCATTAGCTGTTGGGTTTATTACCGGAGTGGTTTGTTTCTTCGCTGTCACGGAGCTAAAAAAGCGGCTGGGTTATGACGATTCGCTGGATGCCTTTGGTGTACATGGCATTGGCGGATTCACCGGCGCAATCCTGACAGGTGTGTTCGCCAACAGCGCAGTCAACGTCGTATTCAAAGATGGGAGCGGCAATCCTCTGCCGAGTGGTTTGCTTGAAGGCAACCCGAAGCAAGTGCTCTATCAGTTGATTGCTTGCCTGGTGGCGATTGCCCTCGGCGTGGTCGGATCATTCATTCTTCTCAAGGTTGTTGATCTGGTCGTTGGCGTACGCGTCAGCGGAGAAGATGAAACTTCTGGCCTGGATTTCACGCAGCACGGTGAAGAAGGCTACAACATGGACGTTGACCTGATCTCCTCCGGCACATCGTCGCACGGCGGCTTCGCTGGCAAACCTGTTTATTCAACCGCTGAGGCGTTGGAGAAATGATCTGATTCGGGATGATGGCAAAGACTGAAGATTACGCATTGCCATCATCCCCGATCCAAAAGTTGAAATCCGTAGTTTCGCAAATCCGCACAACCGAAATGGAGACATTATGAAAAAGATTGAAGCCATTGTTCGTCCGCACCTTTTAGAAGCGGTCAAAGATTCACTGCAAACGCTTGGCGTGCAGGGAATGACTATCAGCGAAGTAAAAGGGTTCGGGCGGCAGAAAGGCCACACCGAAGTGTATCGCGGCAGCGAATACAAGGTGGAGTTCGTGCCCAAAGTCAAAATCGAAGTCGTGGTAGACGACGAAATTGTGGTAGGCGCGATTGACGCGATTACCAAAACTGCCCGCACGGGCAAGTTCGGCGACGGCAAAATTTTCATCTTCCCGGTGGATGAAGCTGTTCGCATCCGCACCGGGGAACACGGCGTAAACGCCGTTTGACCGTGACTGGAAGGGCCGCGAGAGTACGGATGTTTCGACCTTCCGGCCCTTTCCTCAAAAAAAGAGTTTGGGCTTTTATAAATTACTGACTGACTGACGATCCATCACAGCAAATGGGCACAACGAATGAGCACGACCATTACGCCCATTACATAAAGCACCAGCCGGTAGCAGAAGTAGCTTGAAGCGCATTTGATGCGCGCAAATTCCGCACAATTTAAGGAGCACGATCAATGAAAAGAGCTAACGCTATTGGCTTACTGGGGATGCTATTTTGTTTGCTGTTCGGCCTGGCCGTCTGGCAAGGCGCGAGCCTCCCCGCTCATGCGCAGACACCCGCAGCGCCCGCTGCACCTGTTGCCGACCCGAACGGCGGCGCCACCGGCGGTGCGGGTGACATCACTGCCAAAGAGGCAGGCAAACCCACACTTGACGAAGTGGCCTCAACGGTCGGCCATAACAAGATCGCGATCAATTTTATGTGGGTACTGGTCGCCGGATTCCTGGTCATGTTTATGCAGGCCGGATTCGCGATGGCCGAAACCGGCTTCACCCGCGCCAAGAACGCCGCGCACACAATGTCCATGAACCTGATGGTTTACGCCGTCGGCATGCT